>JAQWKF010000129.1 GCA_029247985.1 Flavobacteriaceae bacterium | reverse complement strand
AATACCATTTAAATCTGCACCTGTAAGGGTAATATGTCCCATTTTTCGTTGCGGTTTGGTTGTTTTCTTTCCATAAATGTGTAGTGCAGCTTGTGGGGTATTTAGAACATGATCGATTCCATCATAGACAAATGTGCCAATAAGTTCTTGTGGACCAACCACATTGGCCATGATGGTGGGTTCATGAAAGCTTGTTTTACCAAGCGGCGCGTTAAGTATGGCACGTATGTGCTGCTCAAATTGCGAAGTATTGGCACCTTCAATGGTAAGGTGACCGCTGTTGTGCGGCCGTGGCGCTACTTCGTTTATAAGAAGGTTATTCTCTTGGTCAACAAAAAACTCAACTGCCAACAAGCCTATATGCTCCCAAGCGCTAACCAACTTATGGGTGATGTCATGTGCCTTTTTGGCAATTTCTTTGCTAATGTCGGCAGGGAAATAGACATACTCTACTTGATTAGCTTCTGGATGAAACGCCATGCCCACCGGGGGATAAAGCGCAATTTCACCATCAGGATTTCTGGCTGCTATGATGGCTATTTCTTGTTTTATTGGAACAAGTGCCTCAATGATACACGGGTTGTCAGGCAAGGCATCAATAGCTGCTTTATGGTCGATTTTTTTCACACCAAAACCATCATAGCCAAAACGGGCAGCTTTCCAAATAAAAGGAAAGTCAAAGCTACCATTTGAAATATGTGCTAAAAGTTCTTTTTTATTTTCACAAGAAATAAAGGGGGCAGTTGGCAGTCCTTGTTGTTCAAAAAAAGCTTTTTGTGTTTGTTTGTTTTGAATAATGTCAAGCGTTGCTGGTTTTGGATAAACCAAAACACCAGCTTTCTCCAATTCATACAAGGCATCAATATTAACATGCTCAATTTCAATGGTGAGTACTTCGACTTCTTTCCCGAAGTTTAGCACTGTTTTATAATCCATCAAATCCCCTTGAGCAAATCGGTAACAGCTGTTTTTTGCGGGTGCTCCGCCATTTGAGTCAAGAATATGGGTGCGGATATCCCATTTGCGCGTTACATCGGTAAGCATTTTACCTAGCTGTCCGCCACCTAAGATGCCTATGGATAAATTTGAAGATATATACTTTTGCATTATCCGCACAAAGGTAAGGATATTCCACAATGTTGCACATCGATAGTCTTCCTGATTAAAATAGAATATCTTTGCAATGAAAATAACAACCATGAAGAACATTATTTTGTTTGGTAAACCTGGAGCAGGAAAAGGAACCCAAGCTGTTTTTTTAAGAGATCATTTTAATTTGATTCACATCTCTACAGGAGATGTTTTTAGATATAACATCAAAAATCAGACGCCACTTGGTATTATGGCCAAGCAGTATATGGACAACGGGGATTTGGTGCCAGATGAGGTTACCATCCAAATGCTCGAAAGTGAAGTAGACAAGCGACCAGATGCTGCCGGTTTTATTTTTGATGGTTTTCCAAGAACCATTTCACAGGCCGAAGCTCTTGATGGTTTTTTGTCCAAAAAGGATATGGCAATAGCCGCTACCTTGGCGCTAGACGTCGATGAGGATATATTGGTAAGCCGTTTGTTGTCTCGTGGAAAAGACAGTGGACGTGCAGATGATCAAGACGAAGAAAAGATTCGAAATCGCTTTGCTGAATACAACGAAAAAACGGCTCCACTAATAGCCTATTATAAAGCCCAAGAAAAGTTTCACGCCATAGATGGGTCAAGACCCATAGAAGCAATAGCAGACCACCTAACACGTATTGTTGATCAATTGTAATGACAGAAGGTAACTTTGTAGACTATGTTAAAATACATGTTACTTCTGGGAACGGAGGCAAGGGTTCTACGCACTTTCACAGAGAAAAATACATAACAAAAGGCGGTCCTGACGGTGGCGACGGTGGACGTGGCGGACATATAATTGTTCGTGGCGATAAGAACCTGTGGACACTTATTAATTTTAAGTATAAACGTCATTTTAAAGCAGCACATGGCGAACATGGAAGTAAGAGCAGGAGTACAGGGGCAGATGGGGAAGATTTGATTATCCCTGTTCCTTTGGGAACCATTGTCAAAGACAACGAAACAGGCGAACAAATAGCTGAAATTACATCTGAATCAGATGTGATCGTTGTGCCTGGCGGTATGGGTGGGCGTGGCAATTGGCACTTTAAAAGCCCTACTAATCAAGCACCGCGATATGCACAGCCAGGAAAAGAAGGTGCTGATCGGGACATTACGCTAGAATTAAAGCTACTTGCAGATGTAGGTTTGGTAGGCTTCCCTAATGCGGGTAAATCTACATTACTAGCAACCTTGACCTCTGCAAAACCAAAAATTGCTGATTATCCCTTTACAACGCTAAAACCTAACCTAGGTATTGTTGAAAACCGTGATTATACTTCTTTCGTAATGGCTGATATTCCAGGTATTATTGAAGGAGCGGCTGAAGGAAAAGGATTAGGTCATTATTTTTTACGACATATTGAACGCAATAGTGTTTTACTTTATATAGTTCCAGCGGATGCGGATGATATTAAAAAACAATTTAGTATTTTGAACAGTGAATTGACACGATATAATCCCGAGTTGTTGGATAAGAATTTTATGATTGGTATCTCAAAATCTGATATTTTGGACGAAGAGCTATATGTAGCTATTGAAGACGAGTGTAAGGCTGTTTTTGATCAAATTCCTTTTGTCATATTTTCCTCTGTTTCACAACAGGGTATAACTACATTGAAAGATAAATTATGGCAATTGCTCAACGACTGATATTCGTCATTTTTTGTGTCTTTTTTTCCTATGGGCAGCGCATTCCCATCGCTCTTTTTGAGCCGGTGGTTATCACCTCCGAACAGCAATCACGCATCATTGCGCTTGATTCTATTGATGTCAAAACGCTTGCTGAGCAGGAGGAACTCGCCTTGTTATATGCCAATACACGTGCATATGAACAATCTTTTGATATTTTAACATCCCTTGCTAAAGCTCATCCTTCTGAATATGATTTTCAATTTTTATTGGGCGGGATAGCTGGAATTTTAGCCTCAGAGGTATCTCAGGTTAAGTCCTTGCCATATGTGAGGGCAATGAAAACGGCTTTTGAGCAGGCTGCACGTATCGCGCCAGACTCACTTACCACTCAACTCGTTTTGTTAGAATTATATACCGAATTGCCTTGGGTGCTGGGCGGGAGTAATAAAAAAGCAAAAAGAGCACTTAGCGCCATTCAATCCTTATCTACCGTAGAGGGTTTTTTAGCAGCAGGTTACTATTACAGAACAACCAAAAAGAATAAAGAAGCATTGGTTGCTTATTTAAGTGCTGTCAATGAAGTGGATTCATGCAGCACACCAGAAGTTTCTAATGATGCCTATTACGTTATGGGTGTATTGAGCTTTTATTTGCAAAAAGACATCACCAAAGCCTTGTGCTTTTTTGAGCACTATGTCGCTCATTTTAATGGGGGTGATCGCTACCCAAGGTCCTTTGCACGACATTATATTGACAAGCTAACTTCTGTTGTTTATGTGAATGAGGAGATGGAAGAAAAGCTCTTGACATACGATCCGCTGACAAGGTGGATTCAAAATAACTTTAAGTAACGGAATCATGATTTTGATTCATACTCCTATAGTTAAGCCTCTTATCATTTTTGTTTTTAGGCATTTTTTTCAGCATCGGTTAGGCCAAGAAGTATCGTTTACGTCTGATGTGAGTGCATTTGTTGCGCACAGTGGCCCTAAGATGTCTTACGGCGATGTTCCATTAGGCAATGAGTTTTTTATAGCAGCCAATGGCTTGCTCACAGAGCAAGGCGTTAGCCCGGTGGACATTACGGTTTTTCAATGGGAGGGTATGCCTGCCTTTTTTGCTACATCTGCGAAAAGCCAATTACCTTTTGATTTTTTTGCTGCATCTTTTTATTTAATGAGTAGGTATGAGGAATATATGCCTTATGTACCTGATGATTTAGGTCGGTTTAAAGCGGAGCAGTCTTTGGCCAATAACCATAATTTCTTGGATTTACCCCTGATAGATATGTGGTTTGAGCGCTTTGTAGCTGCGTGGACAGATTTTTTTGAATTACCTCCTTTTATTCAGCAAGTCAGTACTACTGAGTTGGTAGTTGAAATTCCACAATTGTATGCCTATAAGTATAAAACCCTGTTCCGTTCTTTCTTTGAGGGGCTTTACGATATCGGACGCTTAAGATTTGCTCAGACTTTTGATCGCTTGATGGTGGTTTTGCGTTTTCGCGAGGATCCACGTATTGGGTTGATTGAACAAATGGAAGCCTTTCGGTCTACAGCGGTATCGTTTCGTTTCTTTGCCCTATTTACAGCACTTGGCGTTCACGATAAAAGTTTAAGTGTGTTTAGTAAAAAACATCAACAGGAGCTCAAAAGCTTATCGGATTATGCGCCTACTGCGCCACTAGCTTCCTTTGAGTCTACCCAAAAAAAGCAGCAATTGAAAGAAGATATTAATCGTTTTTCAGGACTGATCCACAGGCCCATTAAAGCCATTCGACAGCATAAATTGGCTTTGCGATTTCCAGATACCTATCGCGACTATGCTTCTTTAGGGATCAAACATGATTACTCTATGCAATATCCTTATATCTCTGGTTTTCGTGCTAGCACTGCTCATCCATTTCTATTCTTTGATTTGGGCGAGGAGCATCAAACTCCATTAACGATACACCCCATTTGTTTAAGTGAGTCACATATACGCGCACAGCAGTACGCTAGAAAAATGCGTCAGCTTTTTACTGGGTATCAGTCTCGCTTGCAAAAACTACATGCGCCTATGTTGGTGGCACTTACCAATGAAAGCTTTAACAACCGTTCCAAAAATGCTACTTTTTTGGACACATTAAAAAAACTGTTGATTCATGAATAAATCAACTATCAAGGCGTTGTATTTTGATTTGGACCATACGCTTTGGGATTTTGAGCAAAACTCTGCACTGGCCTTTAAAGCGCTTTTTAAGCAATACGATATAGGCCTTGAGCTTGATAGTTTCCTCAATGTCTATATACCAAATAACATTGCCTACTGGCGGTTGTATCGCGAAGGTAAGATTGATAAAGAAAAGTTGCGATATGAGCGCCTAAAAACTGTTTTCGATCTGTTAAATTACAATGCATCCGATGCCTTAATTTTTGATATGGCGGACGCTTACATTCAAACACTTCCTGAATATAACACTTTGTTTCCAGGTGCTATTTCCATATTGGAGACACTCAAGCCTCACTATGCCCTGCATATGATTACCAATGGATTTAAAGATGTGCAGCATTATAAAATGAAAAATTCTGGGCTTTTACCTTATTTTGAAACAATTACCGATTCGTCTTCAGTAGGTAAGAAAAAGCCAGATCCCGAAATTTTCAATCACGCCCTAAAAGTCGGTGGCGTTAGATCATCAGAGGCTGTTATGATAGGGGATAGCCTAGAGGCTGATATTGAAGGCGCTCTAAGCGTGGGGATGCATGCCGTTCATTTTATGCCTTTGAAGCAAATAAATCCTACGCACTATAAAGAAATTGAACAACTGGAAGAGTTGACTTTTTTGCTTTAGTTGTTTTGCCTGTGGTATTCATATAACACTAGCGAAGCAGCAACAGAAACATTATAGGAGTCCATTACGTCATTAATCGGAATTTTTATTTGCTCATCACAAAGGTTGAGAACCCCCTTGCTAATGCCTTTGTGTTCATTCCCCATGACTATACCCAAAGAGCGCTTAAGGTTTGTGTCTGAAACAAATGAATTTGCTTTTTCTGTACAACCAACCAGTGCTATTTCGTGTGATTGTAGCAGATACATGGCATCTTTAAGGTGGCTTACACGAACAATGGGAATGTGAAATGCACCTCCAGCAGAGGCTTGAATGGCAATGTCATTAAGGGGCGCGCTTCCAGTTTGACCAATGATGATACCACTTGCACCTAAACCTGCAGCAGAACGTATGATAGCACCAAAATTTCGAACATCGGTAATGCCGTCTAAAAGCAAAAAGAATTGTTGTTTTTCTGGGTCAAGGATACTTTCTAGCTCAGTAAACTGAATTTGCCCAATGAGTGCCACAAAGCCTTGGTGATTTTCTTTGGTATGCTTGTATAGTTTTTGCTCTGGCACAAATGAATATGAAACACCTGAGCGCATGATTTCATCTTTCAGCTTTTGTGCAGCAGGGTTTTTAAGTCCTTCTTCAATGAGAACCTTTTGGATTCTACTGGGATCTTGAATGGCTTCACGGACTGCGTTAATTCCAAATATGGTCTTTTTCATAAATTATTTTGGCTATATTGTATTACTAATTATTTAAATTAAAATATGAAAAAGAGTTATTTATTCATTTTAACGCTTTCCGCAGCATACTCATTTGCCCAAACAAATATACTTCAACAATTTCATAATGAATCTTCATTAGTAATTGAGGGTAAAATTATCGGTTCTTCTTCATATTTTGATAGCAATGGAGATATATTTACTAATTATGAGGTTCAAACTTCTCAATTACTGAAAGGGGATAGTGATTCTATAGTTATTTTGAAAGCTTTGGGAGGAATTGTTGACGATCATTTTCAGGTTGTTTCTCATCAATTAAAATTTAAATTAAACGATGAGGGTATTTTTTTTCTAAATAAAAATATTTCATCAAACACCTATAAAATGAAATATCATGAAAGATTTATCAATTATAGAAAATTAAATAATGAAGAAATAAAAACTGCTAATGACGCACTTTTAGAACTGTATCCAGAATTTACAACAATTTTGTCTAAATCAAGAGATGATAGAAATCTAAAGACCACAAACTTCCCCAATATCGAGTCAATTTCACCCTTAGATATTACGGCGGGAACAAATTCAGAGCTAACTATAAACGGTTCTGGTTTTGGCATTGAAAAAGGGACAGTTGGATTTCGAAATGCTAATGATGGTGGCGCAAGCTTTATTTTTACGTATTCAGAAATTATTGAATGGACTGACGAAAAGATTGTTGTTGAAGTGCCAGACTTAGCTGGATCAGGAGGAGTTAAAATAAAAAAAGCAGATAACTATAGTATTGATTCAGCCTTTGCGGGTTTTTCTTTAGTAATTCCTTACAGCCAATTCACTATAAAAACAACCACTTTTGGAGACTCAATTACAGTTCCATTGCGTCATATTGGTGCAATGCCTAATGGTACCGACCCTTCTGATCATTTATCAGGTGGGAACTATAAGTTTAAGATGAATTCTGAGTTTTTTGATAACATCGATGCTAAAACAATGTTTCTACAAGGTCTTTCAGAATGGTCTTGTAAAACAGGCGTAAATTTTGTTGATGCTGGTCTTTTAACTTCTTCCGACGCAGAAAGTACCATCAATTTAGTAAGATTCGCTGATTTTGACGCTAATGGTTATGGAGGCGCCGCCTTTACTAGTTTAAAGGGAATTTATGGATGTGGCGCAAACGAAGCAAACTACGTGGGTATTGTTACAAATATTGATTTTGTTTATGATTCAAATATAAGTTGGGGCTATGATGTTGTATCCAATAATCAGTTTGATTTTGAATGGACTACTGCACATGAAATTGGTCATGCTTCTCTATTTCTACATGTTATAGATCAAAATAATCTGATGCATTATGCGGGTTCTTACGGAGATTTAAATTATGGAGGGCTCAACCAAACTTATATAGACGCTGGTAAAGAAAAAGTGAGTTTTTCAGCAAGTCCTTTTAATTGCGGATTAGAAATGTCTGTTTCAGAGTGTTTTCAGACACTTTCATTGTCTCAAGATAAATACAATGCAATTCGCATTAAATTATCAGGCTCTTCCATATATGTTAATACTCCTGAAAGTCTTGATATTGAAAAAATTATTCTTTTTGATATTTCTGGAAGAATAGTTAAAAATATTAACATGAAAGTTCCTTCAAATCATCATCGATTTGATATTGAAAATACGTCTTCGCAAATATATTTTATTCAACTATTGCTTTCCGACAATACATCTCATTTACGTAAAATTATTTTATAAAAAAGCCCGTTCAAATATTGAACGGGCTTTGAATAATTAAAAACTTTTTAATTAATTCTGAGAATTAACAAGCGGGTTGTCGCGAATTTCTTGCTCAGGAATTTCAAAGGAAAGTTTTTCATCGTCATAGTCATAAGTCTCACCAGCGAAGTCTAACCAGTTAGAACCTCTGGTAATTGATGCTTTGTTTCTTTTCATTGCAAGATAAGATTTACCTTCACCCCACATTTCAATTCGTGTTTGAAGATAAATTTCATCAATCAGATCTTGCCCTGTAAGCGGAACTAAGTACGATCTGTCAACAATTCTTTGACTTAATAAAATGTCAAGTACTGTTTTCGATGCAGCATCATTACCAAGATGTGCCTGCGCCTCTGCATGTAGCAGTACCATATCAGAATATCTAAAATAGAATAAATCAGTTGTTACTACGCGTTGTCCAAGAGGCTCTCTATCTTCGTGATAGAATTTATACAAAGGCAATTTAAGACTTGAAAGAAACTGATTTTTTCTTACATCATCTGCTCTGATTTCACTGTAAAGGCTAGCATCTATTACTTTATAATCTCCGGCCGCAGCATAACTATAGGAATAATAATCTACCTGTCCCCAAAATGATATTAAGCCAATGCCGCTATCTGCAGTTAAATCAACGCCCCATAAAACACTATTGGAATACGTATCAACGCTGTTAAAACCACCAACAAAGTCTCCTGAGCCAGAATAAAAAGCTTCGTCTGCGCTAATAACTCGATAACCACTGTTTAGAACAACAATAGCGGACTCGTCAGCTGCTTCTTGCCACTTGCCTTGTGCTGCGTATGCAAATGCTAAAATAGTGCTAGCTACATACTGGTCTGCTTGTGTAACAGATTCACGAGTAAAGTCTGTCATAAGACCTTTCGCTACAGTTAAGTCATCTTCAATAAGTGCAAACACTTCTGAAGCCTTACTTTTAGGCTGATTTGGATCTGCTGCTGAGGTATAGATAGGTAAAATAGCTTGATTTGCATCAAAGCCATTTTGATAAAGCTGAGTAAGGTAAAAATAGGCATAGGCTCTTGTTGTGAGTGCCTGCCCCAAACTTGCTTTAGCCGTTGCATCTTCTGGATTGGAGTCCTTTCCTCCAATATTGTCAATAACAATGTTAGAAAGATTTACGATTCTATAATAATAACGCCACGGGCCGTAATTTGTAATGTTGTTATAGTCTTCCGTTGCTGTTAATTCAGAAATGTCAGAGTACCAGCCATAATTCTTTGCATAAAGTACCATATCTCCTGAGAGCATATCTGTTTTGATATCCATGGCTCTTTGACCAAAATCGATGTGCCCACTTGTTCCGCCACTTCCAGCTTTGTACATATTTTCATAAATACCTAGAAGTAATGATCCCTGAATTTCAGGATTGATTAAATTAATGTCAGCTATTTGCTTTGGGGTTATTGATCCAGTCGGATATTCTTCAAGGAATTCCTTCTCACAACCGAAAAACAATATCACAGCAAAAAACGTGTAATAAATATTATTAAATTTCATTGTGTAAATTTTAAAAGTTAATGGTTAAACCAGCCGATATGGTTGTCATAGGCTCGTATGTGTATCTTCCAGTACCTCCAGAAAGAGAATAAGTTGGATTAAATCCGTCTCTCTTAGTTAAAATCATCAGGTTATCTCCAGTCAAGAAAATTCTTGCAGAAGAGGCACTGATCTTCTTAGTTAAGTCACTAGGTATAGAGTATCCAATCTGTAAATTCGCAAAATTCAAATAGTCAGCTTCTACTAAGAAACGGGTGGAAGTTGATGCTTGATTTGTTTGCCAATTAGAATTTAGCAAAGGTACATCAGTAACATCACCTGGATTTTGCCATCTTTTTTCAATATCCGAGTGTAATTGCTGCATATTTGCTACTGGACCATTGTCCATAAAATCACGATATGCGCTATCGTAAGCATATCCACCAATACCGTATGTGAAAATTGCAGTTAAGTCAAAATCTTTGTATTCGGCATTTATTGTAAATGCACCTGATAAATCAGGAAGTGCAACTTTATCGGTAAATCGCTTTGTAGCAGAAGTATACGTTTCTACCTTATCTTCCAAGATAGTAGCGTTAGGGTTAGCTAATTGGTATTCATGTAAATCTTCAATTCGCTCTCCAGCATCATAAGCGCCATTTGCATTTTTATCATCGAAATTTCTATACCACTGCGCATACCCTGTGTCTGGATTAACACCTGCCCACTCGCGCATGTAATATTCATAAGAGCTGTGACCTTTAGCAAGTGCGTACGCGCCAGAAGGGTCAATAACTTTCCTTTTACCTGTAGCAGGATCCATAGGCATTTGAGTAATTTCATTTTTTTCAATTGCTCCAAGTACATTAATTGACAATTTTAAATCGTCATTATCAATAATATTTGCTGTAATATCAAACTCAGTACCGTAGTTTCGGATTCCTCCATCATTAACAACAATGGAACGGTATCCAATGGAAGGCCCAAAGTTTTGAGTGAAAAACATATCATTTCTGTTTTTGACATATGTTTCCAAAGAGCCCTCAAAAATGCCTGACTCAAATTCAATACCAATGTTAAATTGCTCACCCCTTTCCCAGGTTAAGTCAGGATTACCTTTGGCAACAAAACCAATTGAAGGTTGACCATCAACGTTTTGAATGGAATAAGAATCATATCCAGGATATCCACCTTGACCTAATGCTTCTCCAAGTACACCATAACTTGTTTTTATCTTTAAAAAGTCAAATGTATCGATGTTGAAGAAATCTTCGTTTGAGATAATCCATGCAGCACTTAAGGACCCAAATGTTCCCCATTTTGTTTCTGCAAATATCGACGTACCATCTCTTCGCACATCAGCACTAAGGAAATATTTATCCTGTAACGAAACTTTCATAAATCCAACAAAAGCTTCGCGAGATAAAACAGATGTACTAGAAGTTGATGTGTTGTTAACTACTGCATTATACAGCTCGTTCCCTTGTGGGTCAACTAAATTGAATTTGTTAGCATTCATGCCATAGCTTTCGCGACTTTCAGATTCGTACGCAACATATGCGTCAATAACAGTGTCACCATTATTAATATCTTTATTGAAGCGGATAGCGTTTCGGATAACCCATTGTCTAAATTCACTAGTTGATTTAGAAATATAACCTCCTTGACCTCTAGATGAACCATAAAAAGGATCAGACCTAAATGTCGAATCGCCTTCTTGTAAGTAGAATGAAAAGGTGCTTTCAAAATTAAAATCCTCATTAAGAGTTGCATTAAAACTTTGATTTGTTCCTATTCTGTTAGAATGAGAAAAATCGCCATTGTAATTGGCGTCAGCAATGGAGTTTGTTAAACCTGCGAAGCCTCTACTGTAGACTTCACCATAATCATATTGATATCCCCCATAAACATCTTTAATTTTTTCGCCATTAGCATCACGCTGAAATAATGGGTAGATGCGCGGCATGTTTGCAGTTGTCCAGAATACACTACCAGAGTCCGAAGACTGACCGTTAGCGTTTGAAGCTGTGTGTGTATAAGACATATCAGCTCTCCAAGTTAACCAATCGAATGGTTTAAAGTCCAAGTTTAATCTAGTATTAAATCTTTTAAAGTTTGAGTTAACACTATAACCCACATCTTCTAGGGCACCTACAGAATAAAAATAGGTCATATTTTTACCGCCTCCACTTATGCTAAGATTAGCTTCATTACGTTGCGAGTCTTGGAACGCATAATCTCTCCAATTTTCAGGCGTATATTTTCGTGATATGCCTTCATAAAATTTTCCAGTAGCTGGGTCGATTAAGTCCGTACCTGCTGCGTTCCACATATTATAACCTGGATCAAAGCCTGCCGTACTGAATAGTCTAGCGGTAGCGTAACTTGAAGCAGGAGCAAATTGAGAGTAACCTGCATCAACAAGACCCTGACCTCTATTTCTTAATGACTCCCAAGCGATTTCTGTAAAACGCTCAGGCGATTCAATAACGGAGTACCTTGGCAAATAATCCATGTTAGTACCTGATTTGATATCAACAGTAACTCTTGTTTTTTCAGCAGAACCACGTTTTGTGCTAATCAAAATTACCCCATTTGCACCACGGTTTCCGTAGATTGCAGTAGCTGCGGCATCTTTTAGAATTGTAGTAGATTCAATGTCGTTAGGGTTAATAGCATTAATACCACCATTAAATGGAATTCCGTCTACAACATATAATGGTGCAGAGTTACCATTTATCGAACCAGTTCTACCGCGAACACGTACTGTTGCAGCCGATCCAGGTTGTCCAGAAGTATTAACAACTGTTACACCAACAGCCTCACCAAGGAGAGCCGATGTTATGTTTGACACGTTTTTCTTGCTCAAAGCTTCACCGCTTAGCGTTACAGCACTACCAGTAAATTTCTCTTTACTGAATGTACCATAACCCGTTACAACTACTTCATCAAGATCATTTGAAGTTGATAATACAGCATTAGCAGTAGCACCGTCGACAGTAACTTCGGCAGCACTATAGCCTACATAGCTTATAACCAAAACGTCTCCGTTTTTGGCAGCAATTGTATAATTACCATCAAAATCAGCAGTAGTTGCTGAGGAAGTTCCTTTAATAACAACAGTGGCTCCTGGAAGTGGCATCCCTTCTTGGTCTGTAACAGATCCAGTAACAACTTGTTGTGCTAAAGCAACTTGAAACACTGCGATTAACGCAAATGTTAAAATTTGAATAAATTTAGTTTTCATAATTGATTTAATTGTTAGCAACCCCAAATATGTTAAATAAATGTTAATTATACAAACTTTTCAGTGCTATTGTATAATAATAAGTCTGTTCAACTCTCATTTTTCAATCTGCTAGAAAAAAGCAAAAGTGTGTTATTTCCACAATTAGTTAGAAATAATGATCTGTTTGAAAATAAATTTCGTTTCCGTTTCTATCCCTAGTATATAACTACCACTGGTTAATGTCGAAATAGCTACGTCAATGCTGTTTAAAGAGAAAGTAGCTCTATTTTTATGCAATACCTCTCGTCCATTTAAGTCAAGTATTTTTATATTTTTAAAGGGAAGGGTATTGTCCAACGCACTTATCGTAAAGAAGTTTTTAGCAGGCATAGGCGCCACCAAGAAGCTATTTACCGTTGCAAACTGTTCTAGTTCTTGCTCAGATTTTGCAAAAACACCTGGTCCAGAAAGTACTAAAGCTCCTTTTTGTGTGGTGTTTTCGAATTCCCCATTTTGGTTAAGGCGCTGCAAGCTCCCCTTGTGAGAGACTGTAATTCTACAGCGCCCACCGAGAGGTCCAGACACCACTACTTTTTCTAAATTATCCCTAGTGTTATCCCCTAACACAGCCACAGTCTGTTGCCAAGTAGTTGGTAAGGCCCAGGGTAGATAGGTGGTGTTTTCTTGCGTAATACGAAGGTCGAGATCGTTTATCAGTGTGTTAGTTGCATAAAATGCAGCTGGGGGGTCATACCAACTTAGTGTTGCCGTCAGCAACTCCCCAACAGCCGTAGTTTGAAAAAATATAGTTTCAGTTTCCCCCTGATCAAGTTCAAAGTTATGTATGCTAAGAGTTTCTTTCTCGTCTTTCTCGATAAGTTGTGCTGCTTTTTCCA
The DNA here is from genome assembly GCA_029247985.1 of Flavobacteriaceae bacterium. Lineage (GTDB taxonomy): Bacteria > Bacteroidota > Bacteroidia > Flavobacteriales > Flavobacteriaceae > UBA7446. Next base: position 6,304 of record JAQWKF010000129.1, on the reverse strand, counting down.
AATTAACTGCGCCATAGCCTGTTTTTACATCTGGCCCTGTGATGTCTTGCCCATCCCAATCGGTAATATCATCAGCTGTGTGGCAGAGTAAGGCCTTTATGGTTGCCCCATCCATATAGGTATTAAATATTTTTTTGTGTAGTTGCTGCAGTAAGGCCACACCTCCAGCAACCGCAGGGGATGCAAATGAAGTGCCACTGTTGGCTATGTAATTGTTCGTGGCATTCGGATCATTTGAAACCCAAGTAGCTACTCCTAGGCTCTCACCTGGGCCACAGACTTCGGGTTTAATGCGAAAATCATTTGTGGGTCCTGCACTGCTAAAGTCAGTTGCGCCTATGTTTGTCCCATTGTCATCCATAGAAAAACTTCCAACGGTTAACACATTCTTAGCAGTAGTAGATCCCGTAAGCTGGTCTAAAGCTATTATTTGTTGTTCTGGATAGGACTCACGTCCATCATTTCCAGCAGCCAAGACATGCATATAAGTAGGGTAGATATAGGCGATTTCATCCAATAGCGCACTCCAGTCGCTGTAATCCCCTATAAATTCATTTGGAATAATCTCGTTATTATTATCTACAAGTGGATAACCATAGGAATGGTTGGATAAAATGAAATCTGGGTTTGCATTAAATTGTAACTGTTCAAAAATTTCTAATAAATCATAATTCCAATCGTAACTGTATATCTTGGTCAAGCCTGGCGCTATGCCTGTTACATCGTAGTTTTCTTGATGTAACAGTCCTTTGGCAACTACTATTGAAGCCACTGAAGTTGGGTGGTTACTTTGAAGACTTGCCGTTGTTGCGTCTGAAATTTCAATGCTAACTTTTGACCCAGAGTATACTAGTCCCCCTGTAAATTCATCATGTGCAGCAAAAACATGACCGTGATCCCAAATGCCCATATGAAGCCCTTCACCCGTGAGTTTGTAGCCTGAGTTACCAGTAGCTCCAACGATATCAGCTTTAATTGCTTTTCGATGAGAACGCCCATGATATGCTTCATAGTATAGCGGTATTCCGTTAGGTGTTACCCTGTTGGGTCTGATAAAACCTCCGTTTTTATCTTTCTTAAGCCTCGGGTCTTTTATTTGCATAAGACTATCGATAATGCGATTTTGCGCCGCCATATGGCTTTGAAGGCGGTCTTTGAGTTGCTGTTTTTGTAGGGCTTTGTCATCTTGCCCTTTTGTGTTGTTGTTTACCCTTGTAGAAGTAACACAAGAAACCACCAACACCAAACTGAACAGCAGCACGATTTTGTTTTTCATGTGGGTAATTTAACAAAAACCCCGCCAAAGTGGCGGGGTTTGTTGGTCTATTTTGTTAAAAGACATTGATTAGTTATCCCAAAAAATAGGTGTTTGTTGGTCGTCTTTACCTCCATTCGCAGCCTTAACGTTATCACCATTTATGGTTTGTTCTGACTGCGGGTATGTATACCTTTTCGGCACGGGTAAATTTAAAGTACCCGATTATTGAAGGGTGGGAGCATCAAATAGCCTGTACACTGTCCAGCCTTCAAACCCTCTGTTATACATGGCAATCCAAAATTGCTTTGCAATTTTTTCTTTGTCTGTTACTGCAGCTGTAGCAAATGCTACATCAGCATTTGCCAAGTAAGCAGTCACATCAGCTGTGTCAACGCCCCATTCATTCATACTGGCAGTGATTCCATTTTCATAGTGCTTTGCAGCAGTGTCGCCAACACTAAAACCTCTATTTGCGGCTTCAGCTAAGATAAAACTCATCTCAGCAAAGTCGATTAAGACGCCTCTGAAGTCAGGAGCGTATAGGATTTGTGAAATATGAGAGTTATCGTTAAATGGCGTTGAAGTTCCGTACGGACCTCGTTTGTAAACCCCAGCAATTTTAGAACTAGGATCAAAGAAAGCCCTTTAAGTATAGAAACTGAAGCAATGCTTGAGGGATTGATGTCCATGGCTGCATTTCCAAAATCTACACCACCTCTGCCTGTTTCAGCATTAAGACTGTTACCTGTTTCGTTATCAATAGGGGTTCCATCCACAACAAAAAGCGCTTGATTAGTTCCAGATAAAGAGGAGTACCCTCTAATAACAACGTTGGCTGATCCTCCCATTGCGTTAAAGGACTGTATGTCAAGACCTGCAACCTCGCCTTGCAAAGCTTCAATCGGGTTAACAGATCTTACGTCTTCAACTGATTCTCCACTTACTGTTTGCACAGCATACCCAAGGGACTTCTTTTCCCTTGTAATACCCAATGCGGTCACTACTACCTCCTCTAGCTGTCCCGAAGGCTGCAAGCTCACATCATGCGTTGTACTATTTACCACAAGGTTTTGGTTTGCGTAGCCTACATAGCTAAAGACCAAGGTTTGTCCTTGGGTTGCATTGATTTGGTATTTGCCATCAAAGTCCGTGGAAGTACCCGTAGTTGTGCCTTGCACAATAACAGTTGCTCCAGGGAGGGGTTGGTTGTTTTCGTCCGTTACGGTACCAGACACCGTCTGTACCCACGCCGTCGTACTCATGAGCGCCAGTAAGAGCACTCCAATATGTCGTATGAAGTTCATATGATTTAGGTTTAAGTTTAACGGCTTCAAGTTGATATGTTGTTGCCAAATCCCAAAATCATAAGAGCTTTATTGTACACGGAAAGACCCAAAAACCGTTGTTTTTACGGCTTTTCGTCAAAAATTTAGTTACTATTTTACTAAACTATTTTTTCGTTAAATAAATGTTAATACGCCCTTAAACATCTAGGGCCATTTTCCTGCTAGCAAGTCGGTCTAGCTTTCCTGTAGGCGTGTAGCACAGAGCAGTCGCACAAAACACTGCCTTTGGAACATGATGTTTATTAGCACCCAAATGCTGTTGGGCAATTGCCATGATGGCCTCTTTTTCTGAAGTAGCTGCTTCAACTAAAAGCACCAGTTTTTCGCCCAGTGCTGCGTCAGCTACTCCTGTAAAAATGAACGGAAATGCTATATAGGGCGCTATGATTTTCTCCAATACTTCTGGAAAAATCTTTACCCCTCCAGAATTAATGACCCAATCACGTCTTCCCAATAGCGTAAAGGCATTGTTATCCTCAAGCTTCACAATATCTTGCGTACTGATAGGGGATAGGGGTAATTGAGGTACATCAATAATCAAGCAGCCATTTTTATCTGTAGAAATGCCAATACCGGGCATCGCCCTAAAAGGAAGTACGGGTTCACGAACAACCCGTGTAGCCACATGGGTAAGCGTTTCTGTCATTCCATAGGTCTCAATGCAGTGATTATACTTTTTGCCAATGCGCTGGCGGAGGTTACTGGCTATGGGTGCACCACCAATTAGTACGGTTTTAAATTGCCATAATACATCAAAAGAAACCTTTGCTTGTAAGGGAATTATTGCGGTAAAATCATATTTTCTTTCAATATGGAGTTTGGTTTTTGGCGGAATGATATCAAGATGCCACCCCAGTACCAAGGCACGTATTAACATCATTTTACCTGCGATATAGCGTATGGGTAAACACAAGAGCGCCGAAGTGCCTTCTGAGGTCTTAAAAAAGACAGCGGTTCGCACGGCAGAAGCGCACATGGCCGTTTTTGGCATTTGGATTTCTTTTGGTTTCCCAGTCGAGCCTGAAGTATGTATGGCAATATGATCGTCATCGCTTAGCCAATCCGTGATAAAACATCCTAATCCTTGTATTTCTTCATTCGAATCCTTTCGCCATTGCTGGGCTGCCTTTTCCAAAGCGTTTCGGTCATATGCCTTTCCGTTTAGCCGAAATGATGCGTGGACCAACATATTAGTTTATATTTTTTATATCCCATTCGAGGGCGTTGTCGTAAAGCAATACACCCTTGTCCACCACCAAAGGACTTTGAAAGTTATTGGTAAACAACCCGCCTGTACCCAAGCCTTGTGGCATGACCGTGTTTTGCGTAGCTGTCCATTGGGCAATGGCGTTTAGACCTATATTACTTTCCAATGCACTGGTGATCCACCTGCCTATATTACGTGCCTCAGCCAACTTTATCCAGTCTTCTGATGCAAAAAAACCACCCAATAAGCTAGGTTTTAAAATAATGTATTGCGGACGTATTTCATCTAGTAGTGCAGCTTGTTCTGTTGCATCCAATACGCCTATCAGCTCTTCGTCTAAAGCAATGGGAATCGGGGTTTGTGCACACAGTTTTTGCATGGCTTTGACTTGCCCAGCAGCAATGGGTTGTTCTATACTATGTAGCCCATACTGTGAAAGTTTTTCTAGCTTTTGCAATGCTTCTTCAGGCCTAAAGGCTCCGTTGGCGTCTACCCTTAAGGTGACCGCTTCTGGAGAATAGCGCCTTCTTATTTCAGCCAAAAGCTGGCATTCTACATCAAAGTCCAACGCGCCAATTTTGAGTTTGATGCAGTCATAACCTGCCTCAATTTTGTCAAAAACCTGTTGCCGCATAAAGGCTATAGTGCCCATCCATACAAGTCCGTTTATAGAAATGGGTTGCGCTCCTTTGCTAAAAGGAGTCTCATATAACTGGAACGAATCATCCGAAGCAAATGATTTTAAAGCCATTTCCACACCAATTCTTATAGATGGAAAGTCCGTGTAAAGTGGACTAACATCTATACCCCTTTCCAAAGCGCTACAAACCTTAGCAAGTTGTTCTTCAAAATGCGGCACATCGTCCACGCTTAGCCCTCTAAATAATCCACATTCCCCAATGCCGTAGCGCTTTCCTTCGCTCATTTCAATAAAGAAGGTTTCTTTTTGCCGTAGGACGCCTCTGGAAGTGCCGCTAGGCTGCTTAAAGTTCAATACGTATTTGCAGTAACGTACTTTCATATTCCTATAATTTGGGTGAGTAGCAGTAACATACTTGTGCCAAATATGCTCAAGGCCAACGGCTTGAGTAATGCATCAAAACCGCTATGCACATTGAGTTTTAGTGTTGATTTGAGTTGTAATAACAAAGGAAAAACCATCAGCAAGGGTATATAGCCTATCCATTCATTAGTCGTAAGGAGAAGCCCAATCGTTAAGGTTGTAATGCTGCCCAATACCAATATACTGTGATAGGTTTTAGCATTTTTTAGTCCTAAAAAAGCAGCTACGGTTTTTTTTCCAGCCTTGGTGTCGTTTTGCATGTCACGCATATTGTTTAAGTTCAAAACTGCCGTGCTCAACCCCCCTATGGCAAAAGCGAACCACCATATGTTAGGGTCTAGCTGTTTGGTTTGCAAGTAAAATGACCCCCCGACAGCAAGCAGTCCAAAAAAGGCAAATACAAATACATCTCCCAAAGCATGATAGCCATAAGCTCCTTTGCCAGCTGTATACTTATATGCAGCCACTATGGCAACCACTGCCAAGCCTAAAAAAGTGAAGACGCTTTTTGTTTCATCTGCTTCAAATGCCATAGCAACGGTAGCTGCTGCCAATAGGAACCCAACGACCGCAGTAATTATGATTCCTCTTAAAAGGATTTTAGGCGAAAGAAGGTTTTGCTGTAAAACGCGCTTGGGTCCAATGCGTTCGTGGTTATCGGTTCCTTTTATGCCGTCGCCATAGTCGTTAGCGAAATTAGATAGTATTTGAAAGACAATCGCTGTTAGTAGCGTGCCACCAAAGACGTAAGGGCAAAACCCCTCGTTTTGGATGGCCAATGCATTTCCCACAACAATCCCCGCTACTGACAAGGGTAAGGTGCGCAGTCGTGCTGCAGCTACCCAAATCATAACCAAGGATTTTTGTGACACTATGGAAACTTTGGATATTGCTTAAAGTTGGGTTTGCGCTTTTCTAAAAAGGCGTTTTTACCTTCTTGGGCTTCGTCCATGAGGTAATACATAAGCGTTGCGTCACCTGCAAGTTGCATAAGGCCATGTTGACCATCAAGTTCGGCATTCATACAGCGTTTGATCATGCGCAATGCCAAAGGGCTACGCTGTTGCATGATTTGACACCAGTCTACTACGGTGTCCTCTAGTTTTTCTAGCGGAACAACCTTGTTGACCAGTCCCATGTCTAATGCTTCTTGAGCAGAATATTGCTGACACAAAAACCAAATTTCTCGTGCCTTTTTCTGGCCTACGTGCCGTGCAAGATAGGATGATCCAAATCCTCCGTCAAAACTACCTACTTTTGGACCTGTTTGTCCAAAAATGGCATTGTCGCTTGCAATGGTTAGATCGCAAACCACATGAAGCACGTGTCCGCCTCCAATTGCATATCCATTGACCATAGCCACAACGGGCTTAGGAATTTCACGAATTTTTTTGTGGAGGTCCAATACATTCAGGCGTGGAACACCGTCT
>JAQWKF010000115.1 GCA_029247985.1 Flavobacteriaceae bacterium | reverse complement strand
TTAAAGAAGCCACCAGGGAATCGCCCTGCGGCTGCAAATTTTTCACGGTAATCTACCGTTAAAGGTAGGAAGTCAACTGGTGAGGCCTGACGTGCCGAAACAACCGTAGCTAATAGCATACAATTGCCGCTTCTAACAACGACGGATCCATCTGCTTGTTTCGCAAGCTTACCTGTTTCTAGGGTAATAGTGCGTTCGTCGCCTAAGTCAATAGTCGAGGTATGTACATTGGGTATCATACTTTTTCAAATTTAAAATTAGTATCTGTGATGTTGTGTTGTGGTCGTAGATACCCTTGAAAAACCGATGATGCGGATGCTTTTAAGTGCTTACTTACGAATGCCCAATTCCTTAATCAAGGAACGGTAGCGTTCTATGTCTTTTGCTTTTAGATAGTCTAAAAGGCTTCTTCGTTTACCTACCAACATTACCAATGAACGCTCTGTGTTGTAATCTTTATGATTGTTTTTCAGGTGTCCTGTTAGATCGTTGATACGTTTTGTGAATAGTGCAATTTGTCCTTCCGTGCTTCCAGTGTCTTTTTCAGACTTTCCGTACTTTTTGAAAATTGCTGCTTTTTCTTCTTTATGTAACATGCCAATATTATTGTAAATGATTCTTATGCAACTTCGAGTTTATCTCGAAGGCTGTAAATATAGCACTTTAATCGATTAGAATTACAGCTGTTCTGAAAGCGGTCGATTTAATATCAAATCGAGGTAGAGGTTGATGTTCTTTTTCAGATCTTTTCGGTGTGTAATAAAATCCAGAAAGCCATGCTCTTGAAGGAATTCTGCAGTTTGGAAGCCATCAGGCAACTCTTGACCAGTAGTGTCTTTTACCACCCTAGGTCCTGCAAAACCAATAAGCGCGCCAGGTTCAGAGATATTAATGTCACCCAACATAGCAAAAGAAGCCGTTGTTCCACCAGTAGTAGGATCTGTACATAGCGATACATAAGGGATTTTAGCATCGGCAAGTTGTGCTAGTTTGGCAGACGTCTTGGCCATTTGCATTAAAGACAACGCTGCTTCCATCATTCGGGCTCCGCCAGATTTTGAAATCATTACAAACGGAATCTTCTTTTTTAAGGCATAATCTGCAGCACGGTAAATTTTTTCTCCTACAACAGAACCCATAGAACCTCCAATAAAAGAAAAGTCCATGCAAGCAACCACCATTTCGTTTCCGTTGGAACGTCCAACAGCAGCCCTTACTGCATCATTGAGTTTTGTTTTTTTCTGCGCTGCCTTAACACGGTCTTTATAGGTCTTGGTATCCTCAAACTTAAGCGGATCTTTGGATTTTAACTTTTTGTCAAGTTCTTTAAACGAATTGTCGTCAAACAAGATTTCAAAATATTCCTTACTACCAATACGTACGTGATAGCCATCTTCTGGAGACACGTAGAAATTTTCCGCTAACTGTTCTGTGTCGACAATTTTTCCAGTGGGAGACTTATACCACAAACCTTGTGGGGTGTCTTTCTTTTCACTGGTCTGCGTTTGAATTCCTTTTTCAGTACGTTTGAACCACGCCATAGATTGAGAATTTTATCAAATATATAAAACCCTGTGAATTATAGCGTATTCACGTTGTTTAGGTCTTCAAAGGCTTGCTCAAGACGCGCAACAAATGCCTTTTCTCCTTCACGCAACCAAACGCGTGGATCGTAATATTTCTTATTTGGCACGTCGTCACCCTCGGGGTTGCCTATTTGTTTTTGCAAATAATCTGATTTTTCTTGGATATAGTCGCGTACTCCAGACATAAACGCATATTGCATATCAGTATCGATGTTCATTTTAACAACACCATAGCTAATACCTTCTCTTATTTCTTCAACTGTTGATCCAGATCCTCCGTGGAATACAAAGTCAATGGTGTTTGGTCCAACACCGTATTTTTCACTTACGTATGCTTGTGAATTCTTTAATATTTTTGGGGTTAGCACAACGTTTCCTGGTTTGTATACGCCGTGTACGTTTCCAAATGCAGCTGCAATGGTGAAGCGTGGACTTATTTGCGATAATTCTTCAAAAGCAAATGCCACTTCTTCTGGCTGTGTGTATAGCTTGGAGCTGTCAATGTCTGTATTGTCAACACCATCTTCTTCACCGCCTGTAACTCCTAATTCAATTTCAAGTGTCATGTCCATTTTAGCCATGCGCTTCAAATAGTTTTTGCAGGTTTCAATGTTTTCTTCAATTGGCTCTTCAGAAAGGTCAATCATATGCGAACTGAAGAGTGATTTTCCAGTTTCTTCGAAATGCTTTTCACTTGCGTCAAGTAAGCCGTCAATCCAGGGAAGTAGTTTTTTGGCAGCGTGGTCTGTGTGAAGGATAACACTTACACCATAGAGCTCGGCCATTTGATGTACATGCTTGGCACCAGCAACAGCTCCTGCGATAGCAGCTTGTTGATTTTCATTGGACAAGCCTTTACCAGCGTTAAACTGGGCACCTCCATTGGAAAATTGAATGATTACGGGTGCGTTTAGTTTTGCTGCGGTTTCTAATACAGCATTAATGGTGTCCGATCCAATTACATTTACTGCGGGAAGTGCAAATTGTTTAGCTTTTGCTAGGGCAAAGATTTCTTGAACTTGATTTCCAGTGGCTACGCCTGGATTTACGGAATGCGACATGTTGATTTATTTTTTATTGGTTGGGCAAAAGTAACAAACTATTATGGGCTTAGAAAGGATAATTTATCCCAAGTGTAGGATTTACATTTTTAAGTTGATAATTACAATTCCAACGGCTTCCCTTTGGCAATACGGGATTGTGTGTTTTAAAGCCCATATCAAGCCTTAGTAAGAAAAGACCAAAATCATATCTAAAACCAAAACCTGTGCCCACCGCCAGTTCATCTAAATCCCGAAAACCATCAAACCTTCGAGCGGATTCATCGATGTTGTCGGCTACATTCCAAATATTCCCTGCGTCAATAAATACCGCACCTTTAAAAGGACCAAGGAGGTCAAAACGGTACTCAACGTTGAAAGACATTTTAAGGTTTGCTTCGTTAAATTCATTTCCACTATCACTAGACCCCGGTCCTAACCGATATACTTCCCAAGCTCTATTGTCATAAGCCCCACCACCAAAAAAAGATCTGTTAAAGGGGATGTTGTCCGCATTGCCATAAGGGATTGCAGCTCCAGCAAAAGCCCTGATAGCCACTACCTGATTATCGCTCACAGACCAGTGCTTGACAAAATCTGTTTCCAATTTTATGAATTGACTAAAGGGTACTTCAAACAATAGGTATTGTCCATTTTCTTGTTTCCAATTAAATGACTTGGCTAAACCTTTCAGTAGATTTCCAGACCAGCTAAGATTGGCCCTAAACTGCATAAATTCTCTATCAAAAATACTTTGCTTTGAAGAGCTAAAAAAATTAATACCTGAACTTATTATTAGGTTGTTTTGCGTGAGTCTACTTCTGCGTTCTTCAATACGTTGTACCCTTTGATAGCTAGGGTCACTAGCCAAAATACTGGTGCTGCCACCCAGCACGTCTTCAATAAAAGATGCTGTTCCTTGAGGAATGATGAGCCTGTCGTTTACAAGGTAATTTGGGTTTGTATTGGTGTTTGCTGCAATTTGATTCAATTCCCCATATGCATTGTTGTAAACCCCAAAGTAATTTGCTTTATTTTTATTATTTACAAACTCTACATCTATCAAAGAAAAGGTCCATCTGCGGTTTTCTCTTGAATTCCATTGGTATTGTATGCTTCCGTTCAAACTTTGCTTGTCTAGACCGATGTTTTCCTGCGATCCCACTCCAACTCTTAAAATAGTAAGTGGCGCAAACTTCTGTTTGTTGATTTTAGTGCTAAATGGCAATAAAAACTGTGGCGCTCGTAGTTGAATGTCAAAGCCGTACTCAGATATGGCGACATCGGCTGAGCGGCCAAATGATCCTCTAGCGCCCAATTCCAAGCTTTCGGCTCCTTTAAATACATTTAAGACACTTAATCCAGAGCTAAAAGCAACTCCTCGCTTTAAAATATTGGATTGGGTTACGTCCAAGGCAAAGTCTAGCGAGTACCTTTTTTTAGGCATTAAAAAAATGGAAGCGTCTAAGAGTGTTTCGTCTTCATTTGCATATTGATATCTGATGGTTGGATAATCAAAACTTTGTAGTCTGTTGAGTTGCTTGAGCGTGGTGCTGCGTGAAGTGTCGCTGTACGGCTCGTTAGTCTTAAAATCAATTGATTCGCGCAATAGCTTGCTGTTATACTTTATTTTGCCTTGACTAAAAATAGTCATTCCCTCAAATACACCAATAGAATCGTAAGCCTCGTTAACTGTGCTACCTGCTTTGCCTAATAAAACGGTAATGGTATTCATTTTCGAAATCTTATACTCTTTTTGTACAGGATTTCCTTGTTGGTTTTCGATATAGTTTCGAATGTTGAGTTGTACGGGCAGTCGATAGTCTACGCCCGTTGAATCTATCCCAACGCTATAATCAATAGAGTTAAGCTGAAAAGGATAAACGCCCGCATTTCTAAACAACGTGGACAACCTGTTTCGCTCTTGCTCAAACGCCGTTGTCCGAAAACGGTCTCCTTGCTTGATTTTGCTATCGGCTTTGTTTGCCACATATATAGAATCCAAAACAGGACTTTGGATATTAGTCTGAATGCTATCTATAAAGTAGGGCGTATTGGTGCTGATATTATAATTTACAGAGGCATTTCTGTTGTTGATATCGGTATTTGTTTCCACCAAAGCATTGAAATAACCTTCATTTGAAAAAAAGGCTTTTAACTTTTGTTTATTTATTGCTGTAGCTATAGAATCCGAAAGCACAGGCGCTTCTCCTGTTTTTCTTTTCCACGCCTGGAAACTACTTTTGTACGCTTTCATTTTTTTTACTTGCTTTTCGGACCAAATGGCATTCATTCTTTTTTTGCGGTTTGGTTTTTTGGCAAGCCAATTTTCAAAAGCAATATCCGTACTATCTTTTGCAGATTGATATAGTAATAACCCAAATGGAATACCTAAAAAACGATTATTGGGTTTTGGCTGAACAATATTTGCAACCAAGTCAACCGCCACTTGATCATCTACAATTACAGTGTTTTTACGCAACAAGATACCGTCCTCTGGCAAGTTGCGAACAGCAGAACATCCTACTGTTATGCCCAAAAGCACACCAAAACCTAGTATTTTTGAAAATCTTGTGGTCAAGAGAAAAGTTGTAAAAGTCAAAAATACACCAAATACATGGTTAGCAAAAACGAACTAAAACAGTTGGCCCAATTGGGACAAAAAAAATTCAGGGAACAACGAGGTCTTTTCCCTGTTGAGGGTAAAAAAGCCATTACAACATTCCATCAAAATGGATTTGAGATGAACTACTTTTTTTCACTCGAAACCGCACAAATTGGAGGTTTTGACGCTACAAAAATCGCCGTTTCTGACATGAAAAAGCTAAGCAATTTAAGTACCCCTCCCAATGTCTGGGCGGCCTTTTCACTACCTAAACCGACTCATTTTGCGCTCCAAAACATTAATATTGCTTTAGATGGCATCCGTAATCCAGGTAACCTTGGAACCATCATCCGTTTATGTGATTGGTTTGGGATATCTCATCTACTTTGTTCGTTAGATACCGTAGATTGTTTTAATCCTAAAGTTGTACAAGCTAGTATGGGCTCCTTAGCGCAAGTGCAACTGCATTATGTAGATCTTTTAGATGCATTTGACTCATACGACTTGCTGCCAGTTGGGACTGACACCAATGGGAAAAATATATACGACGCTACAATTTCTCAAAACGGTGTGTTGGTAATGGGAAATGAGGGTCAAGGAATTTCCGAAAAGATTAGTGCTGAAATTAAAGAAAATATAAGCATACCTGTTTATGGAACTCCTGCAGCTGAAAGCCTTAATGTTGCTATGGCTACGGGAATTATATTAGCCGAATTTAGCAGAAGGGGGAGGGCTACTCAAAAGTAAACCGCAAGAAAATACCCCGGCTTTTCATGCTGGAAATATAGCGGGTATAAACACTGTTTAAATCTACATCTGGAATAATCTCGTTGCTAAGTGCAAAAAAACCATGCACAGAGGTTGTGAATTTAAAGTAGGGCAAGTAAACATCCGTGCCAATAGCAAATTCCCATGCATACACATCTCTTTTCATTCTGAATGTCCCCGAACTGTTATCCTCTGAATTCGTTTCCTCACTCGTAATATTCATGTTGTATGAAACACTACCCATCACAAAAGGACGAGCATTTCGAATACGGCGTGTGTTTAATTTTATGCCCACTGGCAAACGCACATAATTAGACTTTACAACACGCTTTATTAGTGCTTCTGTAAAACGCGGATCCTTTTCGGAAAAAGGAAACTTAATTTCGCGTTCAACAAATGCTACACCTGGATGAAAACGAATATTTAAAAACTCATTGATTCTGTAGTCGGCTAAAAGCCCCACATCAAAGCTTGGCTTTGGCTTAACAGAAATGCGAAAAGGTGTGCCATTATTGGTTGGGAGGTAGTTTACTTTAGCTCCAACAGCGTTTAAGCCTAAATAGTAGCCAAAACGCATTTTTTTCGAGTCATCTTCTTTTAGATTCTCTATTTTATCAAATTGCCCATATAGTGGGGTTTTAGAGTAAAAAGAAATAATCAGAATAAATAATAAGAATCGCAGATTCATTTTTGAGCAGTGTATAGCGTAACAACACCTCCAGTTAAAGGCTTGTATGTTACTTTAGAAAACCCAATTTCTCGTAATTTATTGCACATTTCTTTACCATCGGGAAAATACGCTGCAGATTCGCCAAGATATACGTAAGCCCCCTTATCCTCTGAAAATAGTTTGCCCATCGAAGGTATCAATACTCTAGACATGATGTAATGCGCTTGACGCATGGGAAATTTTTTAGGCTTTGATGTTTCTAAAATATACAAACACCCGTTGGGTCGAAGCACACGATACATTTCGCTCAAGCCTGTTTTCAAATTAGCAAAGTTTCGAATCCCGAAGGCTACCGTAACTGCATCAAATTGCGTATCAAAAGGTAATTTTTCAGCATCGGCCACATGAAGTTTTATGCGGTCTTTTAGGTTGAGCTTATCAAGCTGCTTGTCTTGTACCGCTAGCATTTGTGTCGAAAGGTCGGCAGCATCAATTTTTATGTTGGGAATCTTGCTCAAGGCAATGGCAACATCACCTGTACCAGTGGCAACATCCAGGACATCCATAGCTTTTTGTTCTCGAACAAGCTTGACAAGACGCTTGCGCCATCCCTTATCTAGACCTAGTGAAAGCACACGATTAAGGTTGTCGTATTTTTGTGCAATACGGTCAAACATCAGCGTTACTTGTTCTTTTTTTGAAAGATCAGAATCAGTGTAGGGAGTCACATTTTTACTCATAGTTGGCAAATGTAGCTATTATCTATCGAAGCTGTTTTATTTATACCGAACAGAATCTTCCTATATTTGCACATATAATTTCTTTCAAAGATGAATATTGCCATCGCTGGCGCTAGCGATATCGGATTTCACTTAGCCAAATTACTTTCGTTTGAGGCACAGGATATTACCCTTATTGATGCCGATAAGGAACTGTTAAACTATGCCGATAACAACCTGGATATTCGTGCAGTTAAGGGAGACCCTTCTGCCTTAGCCACACTCAAACTTGCTGGTGTTGACCAAGCAGACATGATGATTGCCGTTACTTCTTCAGAAACCACTAACCTTATGTGTTGTTTGCTGGCAAAACAGTTGGGTTGCAAGCAAACCATAGCGCGTGTTACTGATATTGATTTTGAGAAATACAAGAACGATGTTGATTTTAAATCTTTGGGAATAGACGAGTTGGTTTCTCCCGAAGAATTAGCTGCTGAAGAAATACAA
>JAQWKF010000104.1 GCA_029247985.1 Flavobacteriaceae bacterium | reverse complement strand
CCTTAATCTCGCGGGAGCAGTTGTTGAAACAACAAACACCACCGCACTAAACTACCGATTTGAAAACCTTGTCGCTGGTAATTATAACGTAACTGTTGTAGATGCAAATGGAAGCAGCGTAACTGTAAATAATATTATCGTCAGTCAGCCAACAAGTGCTTTTACTGCAGGCATTAATACTTCATCCTATACGGGGCCTAATGGCACTTTTGAATTGAGTTGCTTTGGTAGCAGCGAGGGTGTTATAGATATTTCATTTAGTGGTGGAATACCCTTTGATCAGGGGCTTCCAACTGCATATTACAACTACATCTTAACAAATAGTTTAGGAACTATTGTAACTACAGGTCAAGGAACAAAAATTAATGAGACTAATCTGCTTGCAGACACATACATCTTAAATGCAACTGATGAAACTGGGAATTGTGCTATAAATGAAGTGATTGTCTTATCCGAGCCAGACCCCTTAATTATTAGCACAGACTTGTTCCAAGATATCAGCTGTTTCCAAGCAGATAATGGAGCGATTGATGTTACCGTTTCTGGAGGTTTGGGTAACTACATTTACAATTGGACAAAGGGTGGAAGCCCATTTGCCACTACGGATGATTTGAATGCATTAGAGGCTGGTCAATATGTACTTGAGGTTGAAGATACAGGAACCAATGCTTGCTCTGTTTCCGAAACCTATGTTATTAATGAGCCGTTAGCTTTACAGGTCTCCCTTGACAGCAAAACAGATATCTTGTGTAATGGAGACAGTAATGGTGCAATTAATATAAGTGTGAGTGGTGGTACGACCTTTACTAGTGTTGCTCCAGATTACCAATTCAATTGGGTGCATGAGTCAGGGGCTACTTACATCACAGAAGATTTATTAAATATCCCTGCAGGTACTTATGACCTCACAGTAACAGATGCCAACGGATGTTCAGAAACGCTTCAAGTAGTATTAACAGAGCCAAAGGCATTGATATTTAACCCCACCACGACTGACATCAGTTGTTCTGGTTACGACGATGGTAGCATTACGATAAACCCAACAGGGGGTGTACTGCCATATGTACTTACATGGAGTGATTTAGGGAATGGCACAACAAGAACCAATTTATCTCCAGGAACATACACCGCTACCATAGTAGATGGTAACAACTGTACATATATCGAAAACATTACAATTGTTGATGCGCCAATATTTGCCATTAATGGGACAAAAACGGACATAAGTTGTTTTGGTGCAAATGATGGGTCTATTGACCTTAACATTACAGGAGGTGTAGCACCACTAGTGCTAAGTTGGAACGATGACCCTATTGCTGGATTGCAACGAAACAATTTAGGCCCAGGAGTATATGACGTTACCATTACAGGTGCCGATGGTTGTGTACAGGCAGAAACTTATGTCATTAATGAGCCAATTGGGCTTCAAGTATCTGGTGTAACAACCGATGCATTTGATTGTACAGATCCTAATAGTGGAGCCATAGACATTACGGTTGCTGGCGGAACATTACCGCTACAGTTTTTATGGAACAATGGCGCAACAACAGAAGATTTAACAGCAATACCTGCTGGAAATTATGCGGTTACAGTAACAGACGCAAACAGTTGCCAAATAACTGAAAACTTTACAATTATAAGACAAACACCGCTATCAGCTGATGTTGTCAATTCTATTGATTCAAATTGTATTACTAAAGACGTGGTTCAAGTAAATGAACTATTTATTACAGGAGGATTTCCACCTCATACCATCTCATGGTCATATGGCAATGTGGATACAAGTGACCCAACCATCATGCGAACTAGCGTCAATGGAAATGCGGTAGCAACAATAACAGATAATATCGGTTGCACAACTTCTGTTATTGTCCCTGTTAATCTACTTTACCTTGGCGATGTAGACTTTAACATGGACTCGTCATTTTTCACAGACTTTAATATTTGGGCTATAAATGATCCCATATCATTTACAAATACCTCAACTGGTGATCCGCAAGGTTTCAACTGGGACTTTGGTGATGGAAATACATCAACAGATGAAAACCCAATACATTCTTATGTTAGTGAAGGCACCTATCAAATAACGTTAACTGCAGACTATGCATATGGCTGTTCATATACGGTTGCATATACTATAATAGTAGGACTTGGTTATGAAATTGAAATGCCCAATGCGTTTACACCAAATGGTGATGGTGTTAACGATACCTTTAGACCTGTATATCTTGGCATGAAAGAGGTAAAGCTTGAGATATACGATACTTGGGGAGGATTGTTATATATGGAAAGTAGTACAACTAATACATTTGTAGGGTGGGATGGAACCGTTGATGGAAAACCCATTGAAAATGGTAATTACATTTATCAACTCACAGCCACGGCGAGAAATGATTTAGAGATTCAAAAGACAGGACCTTTCACACTTATTAAATGAAAAAAATTATTCTAATTTTAGCGGTGTGGGCAGGACATTTTGGCTGGAGTCAAGATCCTATATTTACGCAGTTTTATAATGTGCCTGAAACATTAAACCCATCGTTTACAGCCGTTAATGGAAGCACAAAAGTAAACGTAGCACATCGTAGTCAATGGGCAGGTTTAAACTATAACCTATCTTCTCAATTTGCAAACTTTAATGCCTACGTAGATAACATTAACAGTGGTTTTGGTATATCGATGCTTAATTTATTAGAAACGCATACACGTTATCGTTTTACCCAGGCGACTTTAAACTATGCATACAGGGTACCTCTTTCTGCTGACTGGGTATTTATTCCGAGTTTAAGCTTTGGATTTGGAAACAAGGATTTTAGCTTTGATTCTTTACTGCTAGAAGATCAAATTGACATACCAAACAGCATTATCAACCTGCAATCGGGTGATCCAGCATTACTGAACGCAACATCAAACTTCTTTGATTTTTCGGTTGGCGGCCTAATCATGAATGATAACTTTTGGTTGGGAATTGGTGCAAGGCATCTAAACAGGCCAAATATATCGTTTGAATACAATGGCAATGAAAAGCTCAATATTTTCTTAAGCGTACATGCTGGGTTTAGCTACCAATTAGATAATATATTCTACACTTGGGAACAAGCGCAATTACGGTTTTTAGTTAATTTTATGAATCAAGGCGTTTACAAACGAATGGATTTTGGTGCAGAAGTTGAACTAAAAAGCGGATTAACCATGGGAGCTATACTAGCCACTAGTCCTGTAAAGTATGACGACCAATCACATAATCTAAACTCAATAAACCTAACAACTGGATTTGCATGGGACTCTATAAAAGTGGGATACTCCTATGATGTTAACTTAAGTGGATTGATGGGAACGCACGGTGTGCATGAAATCACACTAACATACACGTTTGATTCTATATTTAACAGCAGCTTTGGATGCTGGCGTTGTCAAAATTGATGTGCTTATTTATAGAGTGTTAAAGAACTGTCACGTTTATTCCATATGACGTTTGAAAACATATCCATAAAATCCATACCAAGTAATGAGAAGTTGTTTTCTAAGTTCACTTTGAATATAAAGTCTTTAATTAGGTAGTCACCGACCCTGACGTTTTCTATAATCACCAAATTGCCATTTGACACCCCTCCAACGCCAAATGTTTTTATATTTAACTTCAGGTCTTTAAAAGTCACTCCCTCTTGTTTAAGTCTTTCAAACATTCTTTTGCCAATTGATGTTAATTGGGCACCAGAATCAAAGACCCATTTTGCTTCAAATGCATCAATATTCATATTGACAAAAAAAGTTTTTCCTTCATTTTGGTCTCCTTCAACATCCAATAAAACTTTTGACGATACTACGTCACCAATAATCTTGTTTGGATCAAAATAGTTTCGATCATTACGTTTAGATAAAACAACATCACCCTTTTCTACATTATTTGTAATTATCAAACCTGTATTGTAGGTTGTGGTTTCAATCCCATTAAATAAAATATCGTTAAAAAAATCTCCCTCTTGGATTTCTGTATATGAAGAAGTTGTGAAAATGCGTTTGCCAGTTCCATGAAATTTTAAATTTCTAAATCGTCCCAAATAATTTAATTCAAAATTTTCGGTACGCAATATGTATGATCCGCTAACTAATTCATCATTTTGCCAGTCACCCTGAAAAAGAGCACCATCAGAAAGAACAGTTAAAGTGCCCTCTCCATTAAGCTTACCCTGTTCCCAATTGCCCTTTTTAATAAAGGCGTCATTAGTTAGTATACCATCACCTTCAAAGTTTTCGTAATCATCCAGACAACCAGCATAGGTACCAACGCTGCCATCCGTATACTTAATGGTTTTACTATCGTTGCACTGTGCCCCTAAAAAAGTGAGCTGAAAAATTAAAATTAAGGGTGTGAATCTCAAAAAATTCATGTTCAAACAAATATAAAAAAACCCCACCGATAAGGCAGGGTTTCAATTTTTAAAATGCTTAAATTTAAGCAGACTTAACAAATGGAAGTCCCGTACGTTCGTTTTCAACTACCTTCTTACCAGCTGGCAAATCACAAGCGTTGTCGCGTTGATCTTTAGCGAAGTAATAAATGGTTTGGTTTCTTCCACCTTTAAGTGTTACATCTTTAGTATGCAGGTAATACGTTTTACCTTTACTGTTTTCAAATGAGTAAGCCATATTTATTTAATTTTCATAAAGTTACTAAAAAAAGTATACAACTAACCTGTAACTGTCATAAAAATGCGCATTTTATTCACATATTCTAGAATTTAGTCAAAAATAAAAGCTAATTCCATCATGATTTTTTCTATAAATACTTAACTTGTTTATAATGTAGTTGTTACGTTTTAACACAACGCATGTCCCTTCGTAGCAAAAAAGCAAAAATAAAATGCATTAATCAACGATTATAGATCAAAAAACCGCTTTTTGTTAATAAGCTATGGGATATCAGAAGGTCATAAAACGCGTTGTTTGAAGATTTTCAGGTAAAGGAGTATCTGAATAAAGATGCTTTACCAATTGATAAGCAAGAAATGGTGCCCACAATACCCCGCGTGAGCCCAATCCGTTTACACAGCTTAAAGAACGAAAATTGGGATGTGTACCTATAACGGGGCGTCTGTCGGGAACAGTTGGACGTAATCCAGCGCCATGAAAAAGCACCTCGAAAGGTAGTTTTGTGTATTTCTGAAATTGGTTAATTAGCCATGTTCGATTTGCAGCTGTAGGCGTAGAGCTCTCAAAGGTACGCGCATAAGTAGCCCCCACGCGATATCTATCGTTACCCAAGGGTACAATAAAAACACTCCCTTTAATCATCTGTGTTAGCTGAAGCCCTTTGCATAAAACTTCTAGCCATTCACCCTTATTTGGTACAATAGGAAGTGTTGCAAACCAAGGGTTGTGCTTAACACCTACCCCCTCAGCAAAGATAATATGCTTGGCTGTCCATTGCTTGTAGACAATACCTCCGCTAGTAATTTTTAAAACATCATAGTCAAATTGTTCTTGAGCAAAAGAATGGGTTTTGATGAGATTATGAATTGCATGATGCAAAAGACCATTTACATCAATCCTACCCGTATGCAGCACTTCACCAAAACCATGAGGTGTTACGATATTATGAATATTTTGTTCATGTACTTTACTAGACATATAAGGGCTTAAGGCAGTATTACCTAAACCCTCCATCCACTTATTTTGTTCCGCCGCTTTGGCAAAAACACGATATATGGACATGGGATGCTGAAACTTACCATTCGCTGTGTTAGCATAAAAAGGAATGGAAAAATTCATTAGCTCTTGTGCATGAGTAACAGCGGTAAATCGCTTCAACACAACGGGATTGTAAATACCCGTAGCTACACTAGAACTTGATTGTTTTTTTGCGTCAAACACAACAAAGGACTTTCCCTCTTGTTTCAAAACTTCCGTTAGTGCCCAACCGGCGAGACCAAAGCCTACAATAAGTACGTCATGTTGCATAAAAAAACCCACAGTCGTGGGTTTTGATTAATTAGTTAGACCAAAGGTCTTGCTCAAAGTCTAGAATTAAGTTTTTTAGACGTTCTGACTCTATCAGTTGCATGAATGGATCATCAACATATTGATTTATTGATTTGTCATCAAAGACATTGTCTACCCCAATTATACGAGATGTAAATCTTCTAGAAGTCAACAACTGGTCGAAAGTAATACGACTAGCATTATTCCTATCATCAAAAACGTAATTTTTAGCAAGAATGGGTCTTATATCTTTATACCAAAGCCAGAACAAGGGTTTAGGCTCAGGAGGTGCAGAATCTTTATCTTGTTTTTTATTTATTAGCTTGATATCATCACCATACGGTAATATTCCCAATAAACGGTATTGCAATTGGGTATACCTTTTATCAACATACCAAATTCCCTTCAAAACATATGAGCTAATATTTTTAGAGCTCAATAAAGCTCCATCATATTCGATTTTATCCAAATACTCTTTTTCTGTAAATTTTTCATAGAAAATATCACCCTGCAAATTTTTATCAGAATAAATGTTTTTAATTTTTTTACTTTTAATAGCTTCACGAATGATTCTCCATAAAGATTTTCGCTCATCTCTATATAAAGATTCATTTTCGGGGAAGTATAGGGGGTGATTGAATTTTTCAGTCAAGTCTATTTCCTCATAAACGATCCTACTCCACATTATATCTTTATCATCAATAAAATCGTACTTTAAAAACTTGATTTGTGTTAGGGAATCGCTAACTTTTCCAATGTCTTCAGGTTTTTCAGCATTCAAAATATTAGATTGGGAAAACCCGAAACAAAAGAAAAAGAGGCAAAATAAATAGGAGATTTCTTTCATTATCTAATTTTTAGTGTAAACTCTGAGGACTTTGGTGCAGGAACCATTTGTCCAGCTTCAGTGACAGCCACAACTTGTATATCAAAAAAACGTACAGAATTACCAGTTCTTGCGCCATCAATATAACTAAGAAGCTGTCTGTTAGAATCAATACTTGAAGTATTTAATTCAATTGTAGACCTCCCACTTATTTCAACTTTAAATTTAGTTACTCTAGCTTTAACTTCATAGTCAAAATCTTTAAAATCTACAGCTATTTTAGCTTTTGATAATGAAAATTTTGTTATCATATCATTTGAAAAATATGTATCCTCACCAGAAACCAAAACAGACTCAGCTGGAGGAAGATTTTTAATTTTAAATCTTTGCTTTTCTGTTGGTATTGAATTATTATCTAACCGACCTATAACTGTCAGAAACATATACTCTCCTGGCTGACCTGTTGGCTTAGCAAGCCAAACACCATTTACTTTATTTATAGTTCCATTTTCCGGAATAACGCTTATATTATCTTGTGATACACCAGATATTGAGATATTTAAGGGATTATCTAGGCCAACATATAAAGACTTCATGTTTTCGTTAGAAATAACAGCTTTATTTGGTTTATCTATGATCTTGATGACATGGGAAACAGGGATGGATTCCTGTTTGTTGTTAAGTTCAAAAAACAACTCTCCAGTTAAATCATATTCACCAGCTTTAGATAATTTTTTATCTAATTTTATACCGCCTGGTGTTATGACAAAATCAATATCCTTTACTAATTGTCTATTATTGAGAAATAGTTCAGCATCGTCAGGTTTAAAGTTAGAATCTTTCTTCCCAGCAACGACTGAAGCGTCAATTAGGTCTCCAGTGTAGAATGAAGATTTTTCAGAATCGATTAATGTCATATAAGTATTTGCACTAATAGCACCTTGTTGTTCGTTAATAATACTTAAGGTGTATTCTAGTATTTTATTTTCAATATATCTTATGTCAGATTGAATTTTTGTAAGTTTCGAAATTGAAGCAATTAATGGAAATCCTTTAAAATGATAATCGAGATAAGGCTGTTCTAGTCCGTTTCTGTTCAAAACTCTTTCTTGGTAATTGAAGCGTTTATTTAATTCATCCAAAATACTTGAGAAATTAAAATCAATATATTCGCCGTATTCTTTTTCTTCAGTTGGAGTATCTTTTTCAATATCTGCAGCTATAAACTTTTCTAGTATTGATTGAATCTCTAATGGAAAACTACTAAAACGATTGACAAAATCTTGACCAGAAGTTGTATATTCTTTACCATCAAAAAATAAAGTGTCTAAATCTTGTGATTTGTCCATAATCTGATAATCAATAATAGTGTCCTTTTCACCAGTACTTTTTATTTCTCTCTCTCTTCGGTATGCTGTTTCATCTGCATTAATAAGTTGTTGTTTTAAACCTCTGATGTAATCATCATACTCGTCCACAATTTTTTGGATTTGAGGCATATATTCAGCGGCAATTTTGTAGTAACCATTATTTGAATTACTACTTAACGTAGAATATTTTTTGTTGCTATCTGTCTTGAAATCATTAGTTGAGACGGATATGTCATCGTTAATCAATCCTAAAGTAGCCAATACTTCCTTACTTATATTCAACGCCAACATGGCGATGAATACCAAGTACATCATATTGATCATCTTTTGCCGAGTATCCTGTTTAGCTCCAGCCATATTTAGTTTTTCATTGCGCCTAAAATGTCGGCGTATTTGGCATTAAGGTCTGCAATCGTATTTTTCATTGTCGCCAACTCAGCGTGCAATGCATTCATATTAGCGACTACCTCGCTATGTGCTTTTGGCTCCGTTGCAACAGCTTCTGTTGTGGCATTATAAGCTGCAGATAACTGCTCTAATGCTTGGTTTGTTTGAGCAACATTAGTGTTTAAACTTGACATATTTTCGGGCAATTCAGCAGGCACTTCCAATGACCCAGTTGCACTTACTGCACTAGTTAGGTTAGATCCTAAAGTTTCAAGTTGCGATGTAGCATGCTGATAAGCTGCTTTTAACGCCTGTGCTTCAACAGAAATATCAGATAAGTCTGTAGCATCTTCTGAACCCGATGGTGAAGTTTCACTGGCAAGATAATAACCTCTTAAACCAGCAATAAGAAAGATAACTGCCTCAGTTACTAGACCAGCAGTAAGCCAGGTATTTCCTTCAAATATAAATGGTTTGTGAGTAATTTTTAATAATGCACCGATGATTACTATCGACGCACCAGCTCCAAAAAGGAGTTCCAAAATATTTTCTGGGATAAAGAATTTCTTTTTTTTCATTTTTACTTTAATTTAATTTTCAACTTCATTACTACCAAGTTCATCACGAACTAAGCGAAAGCCAATATAGCTCTTTGCAGTGTCGGCATATTCATAGTCTCTTGTTGCAACCCGTAAATAGTAGGCAACATCCTTCCAAGATCCGCCACGAATAACCTTTTGTTTATCTTTAAAATTACTATAATTTGGGTTCATCGAAGCTGTATATTCATAGGCATCTTTAGTATAGGTTGAAGTTGTCCATTCAGAGACATTTCCAGACATATTATAGAGTCCGTAATCGTTTGGCTCATATGAATCTGCCTCGACAGTATACAAGGACATATCAGCGGCATAATCGCCACGTCTGGGTTTAAAGTTAGCCATAAAGCAGCCACGGTCGTCCGTGAGATAAGGACCTCCCCAAGGATATATAGCAGATTCCAATCCACCTCGAGCTGCATATTCCCATTCTGATTCGGTAGGCAATCTAAACTTTCCCGTTGTGGACTTACGCTTTTTTCTACTACGCAAATAATCGTTTCTGATTTTGGTTCGCCAGTGTGCAAAGGCTCTTGCCTGATGCCAACTAACGCCTACTACAGGAAAATCCGCGTAGGCGACATTTGAAAAATAATCATTGTGCATGGGCTCATTGTAGCTATACTTAAAATCTTTAATCCAGACGGTAGTATCAGGATATATTGAAACTGCCTGATAAGTCGTGTACTTTTCAGGATTTTCTGGATATTTAATTGCTTCATCAAGGTTAACAGATGAAAAGCGATATTTTAATTTTTTTACATCAATCTTTGGTTCGGAATTAAACCATCTTTTTTCTGGAAGGTAAATAAAGGGTTTAATCGCCTTAAATTCTTCAGATTCACGATCTATTTCTAAATCATTTAAGGGCAAGTGGTGATGAAATAAAGTATCAGAATTTTTATTGGTAGTAAAATATGGTATATAGAATGTTTCTACTTTAGAAGAGTATCCTTGGAGAGATATTTGATCGGCAAGATCATTAAAATACGCTTCATTTTCGTCATCATCACCATCCTCTTTAATGTAAGCTTCTGGTAAAAATTTTAATATTGGTTTAGCATCCACCATTTCTTTAAATTCATCTTGATTTGGAAAACGTTTCATTTCGAAAATTTTAGCCATATTAAGAGCAAGCACTGTGAGCTCATTTTTAATAATAGAATCTTGAACCCATTCAACGAATTGCTTGTATTCGGCATTGGTAATTTCGGTTTCGTCCATCCAAAAGGAACGCAAGGTCACGGTTTGCGTTGGATTGTCATTGGAAGCAATAATATCTTCATCTGAAGACCCCATGATATATGAGCCGCCAGGTATTAAAGTCATTCCATGAGGCTTCTGGGGATAAAACTTCTTTTGCTTCACACCGACTAGCTCACCTTGGTTGGATTTACCACAACCAATTAGAGTCAATGCTGCAAGAAAAAATAGCGTTACCTTTTTCATTAAATCTTAAATATTGTTAACCATATACCAAAATTATTGCATCAAAAATATGGAATTTAATGCATACTTCGCTTAACTGATTTCCACCATCGGCTAGGAATTTCTCCTTTTTGCGCCAATCGGTAGTCTTTTTCAGCACATGGTAATAACGTAACTTGGTCATTATTATTATGTTTACCCTCTTTTGGGACTTCAATCCACCACCGCTCACTTTTCTCACTTTTATAAAAAATGAGTTCGGTTTGGTCTTGTGGAACAACGAATTTTGTACAAACTTCGTGTGTTGAAAACGGATATTCGTTCACACGATGACAATAACCCTCAAGCACATACCATATCATTTGTGCGAGTAGCTGATCCGTTCTTTGGCTCTCTGAAATGTTAAAAACACCCAAAACACTTAATCTGTCACTCAATCCTGCATAACGCATAAGCTTGCAAATTTGTGCGCCGTCGAAGCCGTTGGGCAATCCCTTGGGATTATCCAATTCACTTGCTTTGACAGCATTCAAATCTACAGAAAGTATGTCTGTATCTCTTAAAATTGGTTCAGACTCGTGAATGTCGGCAGAAATATCTCCTAAACGGTACGCATCAAAAAAGAGTTTTTGCATTAAGTCTAGCTCTTCCTGTGAAATGTAGTATGATTGATAGCCAATATTGGTGAACTGTTTTAAATTATTTGGTTTCTCGGTAATAATTTTTGACATATAACTATCATCTGAAACCAAAACGCCAGGCTCTCCAAAATCAAGGCGTGCATCAATAGAAGTTAAATTTACATATGTATTCATGCCACTTAGTCCCCTAAACATACCAAGTGTGTTTTCCTGTTCCCCTCCAACAACGACTGTAAGTATGTTGCGCTGATGCAGTTCTTTTACCAATGTTTTTAAAGCAAACAGGGTGTCCTTGGGATGGTCTCCGCTGTGCAACACACCAAGATCAGCGCATATAAAATCCCAATTTCCATTAAAAAGTTGATAAAATTGCTGTCGAAAACGCAAATGCAGTGGTTCGCCTTTAACCATTCGCGGCTCTAAAGACACCATGGCAACACTCACATCTGTCAATTCTGGAATGCCGTCTTTTTGGGTATGAATACGAAGGTTGCGCCCTATAACTTGATCTGGCAGCATTAGGTTGTGTGCCAACAGTCGATCGTCAATCGGATTTAAAAAGTCAAAATCCACCTTTATTTCTTTTTGGCACGCTTTT
>JAQWKF010000101.1 GCA_029247985.1 Flavobacteriaceae bacterium | reverse complement strand
GAAGAGCGTACCAATTTTGATCTAGAAATGATTCGTGAATTGGGGTATTGCTCAGGGATTGAAAACTATTCACGTTATATAGACGGCCGAGCGCCAGGCACCCGACCTTTCTGTTTGTTAGATTACTTTCCAGATGATTTTTTGATGGTGGTGGATGAAAGTCATGTAACCTTATCTCAAGTTCACGCCATGTATGGTGGGGATAGGAGCCGAAAAGAAAACTTGGTTGAGTTTGGCTTCCGACTGCCAGCAGCTATGGACAACAGGCCCCTGAAATACGAAGAGTTTGAACAGCTACAACAACAGGTGATTTATGTAAGTGCTACACCCTCAGATTATGAACTTGAACAAACGGCAGGGGTTTATGTAGAGCAAGTAATTCGTCCAACGGGACTTCTTGACCCCATAATTGAGGTACGCCCTAGTTTGAATCAAATCGATGATTTGGTTGAAGAAATTCAACAGCGTGCTGAAAAAGACGAAAGGGTATTGGTTACCACGCTTACCAAGCGTATGGCTGAAGAACTGACCAAGTATTTGTCTCGTATTTCGATTCGATGTCGGTATATCCATAGTGACATTGACACCCTTGAACGGGTAGAGATCATGCATGATCTACGTAAAGGGCTTTTTGATGTATTGATTGGCGTTAACCTGCTACGGGAAGGGCTTGACCTACCTGAAGTATCGTTAGTAGCTATTTTGGACGCGGATAAAGAAGGTTTTTTACGCTCGGCACGTTCGCTTACCCAAACTGTTGGTCGTGCTGCAAGAAATCTAAATGGCAAGGCCATCATGTATGCAGACAACATTACTAAGAGCATGAAAAAAACAATTGACGAAACCCAATATCGTCGTGAAAAGCAAATGGCATACAATGATCGTCACAACATCACCCCACAAGCACTTAACAAGGCGTTGGAAGAAACGTTTGATCGAAGTACGGTTGCAGAGGATTATATTAAAAAGGAAGCTGCTGAACCTATTGAATACTTGACTAAAGAACAGTTACAAGCGCGGGTACGTCAAACCCGAAAAAACATGGAAAAAGCCGCCATGGATATGGATTTTATCCAGGCGGCTCATTTTAGGGATGAGATTGAACGCTTCCAAAATCAACTTAAAACATTGACATAGCTGTTATACAGCTTACTTTATTTCAATTTGTTTTTTAGGTTCTGGAATGGCTTCCTCATGTTTAGGCAGGGTAATGGTCAAAATACCATTGTCGTACTTGGCCTTGATACCTGCCGTATCTACGGTTTCTGGCAATCTAAAACTGCGTTGGAAATTATCATAACGGAACTCTCGTCTTGTGTATTGATCGCCCTTTGACTCGTCCTCGTGCTTAGATTCACTTGAAACCGTCAACACATGGTCGTCTAACTCCACATTAAAGTCTTTGCGTGTTTTGCCTGGAGCAGCCAATGCCAATTCAAAATTTGTGTCCGTTTCCGATATGTTCACCGATGGAACGTGGGAACGGCTTGACAAACCTGAAAAGGGTGTGTCGCTACCAAAAAACTCGTCTAATAAAGATGGAAATAAAGGATTTGATGTTCTTCGTATTAAATTCATGATGTTAGGTTTTTAAATGTTATACACCTAAACCATGGCAATTTATATACCAATCAAATTATACTGACATTATGTCTTTATTTGATCTTTGAAAACTGACATATTGGCAATTATCAGAGTACTTCCTGCACCTTATCGGCAGCTTCTTGGAATAAAATGGCGCTCTGTACTTCCAGACCAGAGTCGTCAATAAGCTGTTTTGCAATGTCAGCATTTGTTCCCTGCAAACGCACAATGATGGGCACTTGAATCGCATCACCCATATTCTTGTAGGCATCCACAATTCCTTGCGCTACACGATCACAACGTACAATACCACCAAAGATATTGACCAAAATAGCCTTTACCTTGGGGTCTTGCAAAATGATTCGGAAAGCGGCCTCCACGCGAGCAGCATCGGCCGTACCCCCTACATCTAGAAAATTGGCTGGATCGCCCCCAGCTTGCTTGATTAAATCCATGGTAGCCATTGCAAGCCCAGCACCGTTTACCATACAACCTACATTGCCATCCAACTGAACGTAATTAAGCCCTACTTCACGAGCAGCAACATCGGTTGGGTTTTCCTCACGGATATCGCGCATTGCCGCAAAATCAGGATGACGGAATAAGGCATTGTCATCTAGCGTTACCTTGGCATCAACCGCAATAATCTTATTGTCTGATGTTTTTAGTACCGGATTGATTTCAAATAAGGCAGCATCTGCACCTATATAGGCCTTGTATAAGGACGATACAAATTTTACCATGCCTTTGAACGCAAGGCCTGAAAGCCCAAGATTAAAGGCAACCTTACGAGCCTGGAAAGGCAATAAGCCTACAGTTGGATCAATTTCTTCTGTAAAAATAAGTTCGGGTGTTTCTTCGGCTACTTTTTCAATGTCCATCCCGCCTTCCGTAGAGTACATAATCATATTACGCCCTGTAATACGGTTGAGCAAGACCGAAATGTAAATTTCTTCTGGTTCCGAATCGCCGGGATAATAGACATCTTCGGCAATAAGCACTTGGTGTACTTTTTTACCTTCAGCAGTGGTTTGTGGGGTTACCAACTGCATACCGATAATTTCGTCAGAAATACGCGCTACTTCATCCAAGGACTTTGCAAGCTTTACCCCGCCTCCTTTTCCGCGACCTCCAGCATGTACCTGTGCTTTAATTACATGCCAGCCGGTTCCCGTTTCTTCGGTTAATTGCTTTGCTGCGGCCGTTGCCTCCTCTGAAGTTGTAGCAACTATGCCGCGCTGTACGCCAACGCCAAACTTGGCTAAAATCTCTTTTCCTTGATATTCGTGTACGTTCATGGATATAAATTATTCAATGCAAAAATAGACAATCAATCGAGCTTATAACCACCCTAACATAAAACTTGTTTGTTATATTTATAACATCTTGTTTTATTTTTAATATATTTCGCTTTATACTTCTTACAGCACGTCCTAAAAACTTACATTTGCGCAAAACTAATGCGATGCAGCACCAAGATTTAGTACAGATAGCACACACACATGGCAGTCCTATATACGTATATGACGCCCATGCCATGGAGGCGCAATACAACCGATTGACCAAGGCATTTAGTGCAGTTCCCCAGTTGCGTATTAACTATGCCGTCAAAGCACTTTCGAACCTTAGTGTACTGAAATGGATGCATCAATTGGGCGCAGGATTGGATACCGTATCCATTCAGGAAGTACAACTGGGCCTTGAGGCTGGCGTACCCCCCAAAGAAATCATCTTTACACCCAATGGCGTTTCCCTTTCTGAAATAGAAGAGGTAGCAACTCTTGGCGTACAAATAAACATAGACAACCTCTCTGTATTGGAACAGTTTGGTACGGCCCATCCAACGGTGCCTGTATGCATTCGTATCAACCCACACATCATGGCGGGTGGCAATGCCAACATTTCTGTAGGACATATCGATTCCAAGTTTGGGATTAGCATCCACCAGATGCCGCACGTATTGCGTATTGTTGAAAACACAGGAATGAACATC
>JAQWKF010000091.1 GCA_029247985.1 Flavobacteriaceae bacterium | reverse complement strand
GTCTGCGCGCACATTTTAACGATCAATAGAATCCTTAAAATTGCTTGTCAAATTTCTCTTGAATTTTGTCTAAGGCCAAGTTCCCAAGACTTCCAATATGGGTATGCGCTACTTTGTTGGGCGCTTTAAATGTGCCTTTCTCTACCTGTAGGCCAACCTGCTTGTACGCATCTCTAAAGGGAATCCCCTGCTGCACTAATTCGTTAAGTGCGTCAACCGTAAAGGCATAGGTGTATTTGGTGTCCGTCATGATTTCTGTACGTACGCGTACCTCTTGAATGGTGCTGTTTAATATAGTTAGGCAGTCTTTAAGCTCGTCGATGCTTTCCAGCATCTTTCCTTTAAACAGTTGCATTTCCCTGTGATAACCACTTGGAAGGTTTTGCCCCAACAAAGCAAAGTCATTGCCAAGCCCTTGAATCAGGGCGCATTTGCCTCGAATAAGTTCAAAAATATCCGGATTCTTTTTGTGTGGCATAATACTAGACCCTGTAGTAAGGTGGTCAGGGAATGAAAGGAAATCAAAGTTTTGACTCATGTATACACATACATCCATAGAAAATCTACCAAGTGTTGCAGCAAGAGATCCCATTGCATTGGCAGTAATACGTTCTGTTTTTCCTCTGCCCATTTGTGCGGCAACAGCATTTACTTTGAGTGCACCAAAACCTAGAGTTTCGGTCGTAAAGGCACGATCAATAGGGAAGGAACTGCCATAGCCCGCAGCACTGCCCAAGGGGTTTTGGTCACAGATGTTATGTGCGGCATTTAGCAACACTACATCATCCACCAAGGCTTCGGCATAAGCTGAAAACCACAAACCAAAGGAAGAGGGCATGGCCACTTGTAAGTGAGTATAGCCTGGGAGTAAAACATCTTTATGTGTTTCGGCCAGCGCCATCCATGTAGCAAACAAATCTTTTGTAAGCTCTTTAATGTCCCTTATTTCGTCTTTGAGCAATAGTTGCATAGCCGTCAAAACTTGGTCGTTTCTTGAACGGGCGGTGTGTATTTTTTTACCCACATCGCCCAATCGCTCCGTGAGCAAAAACTCAATTTTAGAGTGTATGTCCTCAAAATCATCTTCAATGATAAAGTCATCTTGGGTTACCAAGGTCATGATATTATCCAATTCACCACATAGCTGTTTTGCTTCTGTATCTGTGAGCAGTCCAACGCTTGCCAACATCTGTGCATGTGCTTTAGAGGCCAATACGTCATAGGGTGCTAGACGTACGTCCCACAATCGGTCGTCACCCACGGTAAATCGGTCAACTTGTTTGGTAACGCTTGTCTTTTTTTTCTGCCAAAGCTTCATAGTGCTTGTTTTAATATTGAAATATACAACGGTATTGCTTCTTCAATCTCACTAACATAAATAAATTCATTTGCCGTATGCGAACGTAGCGAATCACCAGGACCTAGTTTTAAGGAGTCACAAGTAAGTGCTGCTTGATCGGATAGCGTAGGAGAGCCATAGGTGTTTCTTCCTGCAGCAATACCAGCTTTTAATAAAGCGTGGTCCATCGGAATCGAAGAAGAACCCAATCTAAGGGAGCGTGCCTTTATATCACAAGGGGCTTGCTCAAGGATCTGCTCAATCTCATCGTTGGTATACAAATCGTTTACGCGGACGTCAATCACCAAATGCACATCCGCTGGAACGGCATTGTGTTGTTTTCCAGCGCTTACTTGAGTAACGGTAAGTTTTACAGGTCCAAGGGCATCAGAAACACGATCAAACGTTAGTTGTTGAAACCACTCTATAACTGTACCAATTTTATAAATGGGATTATCTGGGTTTGGGTGTGCTGCATGACTTGCAGTTCCTGATATGGTCGCATCAAATACCACCAAGCCCTTTTCTGCCACGGCTAGATGCATCTGCGTGGGCTCGCCCACAATGGCGGTATCTATAGCAGGTAGGGTTTTTAATAAGCTATTCAGGCCATAGTCTCCTGAAGTTTCTTCCTCTGCTGTGGCGGCAACAACTATGTTATACGCCATACCCTTTTGATTGTAGAAATACACAAAGGTGGCCAATAGGCAGACCAAGGCACCACCTGCATCATTACTACCAAGACCATACAATTTTCCATTTTCAATGGCGGCTTTGTAAGGGTCACGGGTATAACCGCTGTTGGGTAACACAGTATCGTGATGTGAGTTTAGCAGTAGATAAGGTTTTGATGGATCTTCGTGCTTATTTATGGCATAGACATTATTGTCTTGTTGGAGACAGTTGACCCCGTGCTTTTCTAACCAATTCTTAATGATGGCAGCCGTTTGATCTTCCTCGCTAGATAACGATGGTGTATTTATGAGGTCTTGAAGCAATTCAAGCGCTTCTTTTTGTAATTCTTCGATTTGACTCATATCAATGTGGTTTTGGGTGCATTAGCATCTTTAAGGGCAGCAACATTGCTGATGATCACTTCATTAACGCCGTTATTCAAGGCGTCAAAGCCATTGTGCAGTTTGGGTACCATCCCTTGGTGGATAATCCCCGCTTTAGTGTAATTTTCGGTTTCTTCTTTGGATAGGTGACTAATAACATCCTCAGGATTGTTGATATCTGTAAGTACACCAGCGTGTTCAAAGCAATAGAATAAAGTGACATCATACGCCTCGCTCATGGCTACGGCTACTTGAGCAGCTATGGTATCTGCATTGGTGTTGAGCAGTTGCCCTTTTTTGTCGTGCGTAATGGCACAAAGTACAGGAACAAAGTCTTGCATCGTCAAAGAAGTAAATACAGTGGTATTTATTTGCGTGATATCACCTGCGAAGCCATAATCAATATCAAGTACTGGTCTTTTTACTGCTTCAATGCAGTTGCCGTCTGCACCCGTAAGGCCAACCGCATTTACGCCTTGTTTTTGCAGCTGAGATACAATTTTTTTGTTTGAAAGTCCTGCATAGCTCATGACAGCCACTTCGAGCATAGCTGCATCTGTAATGCGTCTGCCATCTATCATTTTAGGTGATATGCCCAACTGTTTGGCGAGTGCCGTTGCATGTCTGCCACCACCATGTACCAAAAGCTTGGCTCCTTTCAAGCCAGCAAAAGCAGCAAGCACTTCTTGAAGCGCAATTGGGTCATTTACCAAATGTCCTCCAACCTTTAGGATGTGTAGCGCAGTTTTCACGATAGCAATGTTTTTAATACCGCAGCAGCAGCAAAGGTTCTGTTGTTAGCTTGTTCAATTACTTTGGAATGGGTACTGTCCAATACGCCATCTGACACCACCACATTTCGTCGTATAGGAAGGCAATGCATGAAGGCAGCATTGTTGGTTTGCTTCATTTTCCCAGGTGTTAACATCCATTCGTTATCCGTTCTTAAAATTTGTCCGTAACTGTCATAAGAACTCCAGTTTTTGGCATACACTACGTCTGCTTCTTTAAGCGCCTCTGCTTGGTTGTGTACCACAGGAATACCTTTGGTAATTCTCGGGTCTAGGTCATAGCCTTTAGGGTTGGCAATAACAAAATCTGCATCTATATGTCCCATCATTCTTGTAAATGAATTTCCAACCGCATGGGGCAAAGCCTTCGGGTGTGGTGCCCAAGTCAGTACCACTTTTGGTTTTTTTGGCAATTCTAGTTCCTTTAGCGTCAATGCATCTGCTAATGCCTGTAGGGGGTGCGCGGTAGCACTTTCCATGTTTAGGATGGGAACGCTAGCGTATTTGATAAACTTCTGAAGTACTTGTTCAGACTCATCTTTTTCT
Source organism: Flavobacteriaceae bacterium (assembly GCA_029247985.1). GTDB lineage: Bacteria > Bacteroidota > Bacteroidia > Flavobacteriales > Flavobacteriaceae > UBA7446. Next base: position 5,055 of record JAQWKF010000091.1, on the reverse strand, counting down.
TTATCGGTAAGCGTGGCAAAAGCACGGATTCCTACCACATCACAGTACTGTGAAACTACCTGTGCAGCTTCTTTAACATGCTCGGAACGCAAACCTTCCATAATGGTTTGGTCTTCGTATTCAATGGCCCATGCTTCATTACTGAAATTCATTACCATTACATCCATACCTAATAAACGACCTGCCTTTTGGGTGCTCAATCGGGTTCGTAAGCTCGGATTAAAAAACAACAATCCAAGGGTTTTGCGCTTTCCTACTTCTTCAAATTGATAGGGGTTAGCCTTGATGTCCTTGGCCAACTGCACTTGTGCATCAAAGTTTGATAAATCGTCAAGCGTTAAAAATTGTTTCATCTATTTAAAATTTAGCAAACCACTTAGTGTCAATTTTAACATATGGTGGTGGGAACTGCTGTTTGTTGTCAAATGCCCATTTTAGGCGTTATAATGATTTTTCTAGGGCAGTAAAAAACTGATCAAGGTGTTTTTGCTGCACGGTTAGTGGAGGTAAAATCCGCAATAGCTTTTTGTTGCTGCTACCTCCTGTAAATATCTGATGCTCGTATATTAGTTTCTTACGTAGTTCGCCTACCTCAAAGTCAAACTCCAATCCGAGCATAAGTCCACGCCCTTTTACTTTTTTTACGCCAGGTATACTTTCAGCTCTTTTGATGAAAGCTTCGCCTAACGCAGTGGCGTGATCCATTAATTTTTTCTTTTTTAATACTTCCAATACGGCCAAGCTCGCCTGACAGGCAAGGTGGTTACCGCCAAAGGTAGTACCCAGCATTCCATACCACGGTTTGATATTGGGATGTGCCAAAATACCTCCAACTGGGAAGCCGTTGCCCATGCCTTTGGCCATGGAAATAATATCGGGCGTAATACCGTAGTGTTGAAAGGCGAAGAATTTTCCCGAGCGTCCAAAACCAGATTGCACCTCATCTGCTATAAGACAGGTGTCGTTTTCACGACAGCTATTTTCCACCTGTTTCATGAATTTTTCAGTGGGCATATCCAAACCACCAACCCCTTGAATAGCTTCAATGATTACGGCACATACATCGCCTTTTGATAAGGTTTCTGTTAATCCCTTTTCATCGCCAAAATCAAGAAAAATAACTTCTTGCTGTGCATTCAGTGGTGCAATAATCTTGGGTGTGTCAGTTGCAGCAACCGCAGCACTAGTTCTGCCATGAAAGGCATTTTTAAAGGCAACTATTTTTGTTTTACCCGTATGGAAAGAGGCGAGTTTGAGAGCGTTCTCGTTTGCTTCGGCTCCCGAACTACACATAAACATTTGATAGCCATTACATCCTGACTGTGCTTCAATTTCATCTGCCAGTTGGGTTTGTAAGGGGTTTTGTATGGCGTTGGAGTAAAAGCCAATACGTGATATCTGTCTTTTGAGTTTACGGTTGTATACGGGGTTTTGGTGTCCAATGCTAATTACTGCATGACCGCCATATAAGTCTAGATATTTCTTTTTATCCGCTCCATAGACATATACCCCTTTGGCTTTGACGGGTGTAACTTCATAAAGAGGGTATACATCAAATAATGGCATAACTAGTCTTGTGCTATTTCGTTAATTTTTTTGAATGAAGATACAATTCCTTGTATCAGCGATGAACTCAAACCTTGGTGTTCCATTTCGTTCAATCCTTCAATGGTACATCCTCTAGGCGTGGTTACTTTGTCAATTTCTTCTTCAGGATGCGCGCCTGTTTCGATAAGCAGAGATGCTGCACCCATCGCTGTGTGCATAGACATTTTCATGGCTTCGTTGGCATCAAATCCAAGTTGCACACCTCCTTGCGTTGTGGCACGAATCAACCGCATCCAAAAGGCAATCCCAGAAGCACAAATCACAGTCGCTGCACGCATATGCTGTTCTTCTATCACGATACTTGTTCCCAAGCCGTTGAAAATAGCTTCGGCTATAGGCAAGCGCGCTGCACCTTTTTTATTGGCACAAAGGCAGGTCATGGATTTTCCAACAGAAATGGCTGTGTTAGGCATAGACCTAATCATGAATACATCAGTACCCAAAGTTTCCTCCATTTTAGCTAATGAAAAGCCCGTTACTGTAGAAATAAGCACGTGGTTTTCGTGTAACAAATCTTTGATTTCTTCTAGCAATCCAACCAATTGTCTTGGTTGTACCGCAAGGATAATGATATCTGATTCTTGTACAGCTTTTTTGTTGTCAGCTGTCACATACGTATTGGCGTATTCTGTCCAAGATGCGATACTTTCAACAGATCTGCGTGTCAAATAAAGTTGTGTTAGACTGTTGTTTGTGATAAGCCCTCGTCCAATGCTTAATCCTAGATTTCCGGCTCCTAAAATGGCTATTTTCATAATTAAAAAGAAGTTGATTTTAAATGTAATCCTGTTGTTTGTTCTAACCCGAACATAAGGTTCATGTTTTCTATGGCCTGACCAGATGCCCCTTTTAATAAGTTATCAATAATACTGGTGACCAGCAATTGCCCCTCGTGTATGTGCAGGTGAACCATACACCTGTTGGTGTTTACCACTTGCTTGAGTGCCAATGGCGCATGGCTTACAAATGTAAATGGGCAGTCGCTGTAGTAATCCTCAAAAATAGCATAGGCATCTTCCAAGCTCCCATCAAAAGGGGTATAGGCCGTTGCAAATATTCCTCTGGTAAAGTTTCCTCTGATGGGAAGAAAATGCAATTTTGCAGGGCTGCCTTGTGCTTGTGCAATGGTTTCGCCTATTTCGCCCAAGTGCTGATGTACAAAGGGTTTATAGTAAGAGATATTATTGTTTCTCCAGCTAAAATGACTGGTCGCAGATGGAACAGCTCCAGCACCTGTACTTCCAGTGATTGCATTTATATGCACATCTTGGGTTAGTTTATTTGCTGCTGCTAGAGGTGCCAACGCCAATTGAATAGCGGTTGCAAAACAACCGGGATTAGCAATAGCTTGTGCCGATTTAATCTGTTCTTTATTTACCTCTGTAAGCCCATACACATAAGAACGACCCATAAAATCTCGATCGTCTTTAAGTCTAAAATCATTACTTAAATCAATGATTTTGGTGTTATCATTTACTATGTTGTCGTGTAAAAAGGCAGCTGAATTGCCATGCCCAAGGCACAGAAACAAAACGTCTACATCTTGGTTTAATTCCGCAGAAAAAGACATATCCAATACGCCCACTAAATCTGCATGGGTATCAGAAACGGCTTTTCCTGCTCTAGTAGTGCTGTATATGAAGTCGATGTTTATGTTAGGATGTAGCACTAACAATCGCAAGAGTTCACCTCCTGTATATCCTGCCCCGCCTACAACGCCTACGCTAATGTTATTTATTGACATGCTGATAAATTTTTCCGGCATTGGCCGATAGTTTAATAAATCCTTTTGCTTCATCTGCAGTCCACGCTTCATTGGCTTCTCCATAAGTGCCAAATGAATTGTCCATTAAATCGAATTCTGACTCAATTCCGTTAAGTGTGAATCGGTAGGGGTGGAGTGTAACAAAAACAGTTCCTGTTACCGTCTGCTGGCTGTTGCTAAGCAAAGCTTCGAAGTCTCGCATTACAGGGTCTAGGTATTGGCCTTCGTGTAACATCATGCCGTAATACGAACCGATATAGTCTTTGTGATGAAGCTGCCATTTGCTTAAGGTGTGTTTCTCCAATAAGTGATGCGCTTTAATGCTTATCAGTGCTGCAGCAGCTTCAAAACCAACACGCCCTTTGATCCCGATAATGGTATCCCCAACGTGAATGTCTCTGCCGATGGCAAAAGCAGCTGCAAGTTTTTGTAGGTGTTGAATGGCTTTAACTGGGCCATAGTTGGTGTTGTTGATTCCGACTAATTCCCCTTTGTCAAAATGCAAGGAAACTTTTTCAGCTGCTGTTTTTTCACACGCACTTGGATATGCGCTGTCGGGTAGTGGCTCCCGCGATTTTAAGGTTTCACTACCACCAACTGATGTTCCCCACAAGCCTTTGTTTATTGAATATTGTGCTTTTTCCCAAGACCAATCTACGCCGTGCTCTTTTAAGTAAGCGATTTCGTCTTCTCTTGAAAGCTTTTGATCTCTAATTGGTGTGATGATTTCAATTTGCGGTGCTAGGGTCTGAAAGATCAAATCAAAGCGCACTTGGTCGTTTCCAGCCCCTGTACTTCCATGCGCGATTGATGTTGCACCAATCTTTTTGGCGTGGTTTACTATTGCAACCGCTTGCGTAACACGCTCGGCACTTACTGAGAGTGGGTAGGTGCTATTTTTGAGTACGTTTCCAAAAATGAGGTATTTTACAATATCTTGATAAAACGTTTCTACGGCTTCGATGCTGGTGTAAGAGCTTGCACCCAAAGTCAATGCTTTGGATTCCAAAGCTGACACTTCAGCAGCATCAAAACCTCCGGTGTTCACACTGACAGCGTGTACTTCATATCCCGCCTGGCTCAATGACTTTACGCAATAGGAAGTATCCAGTCCTCCACTGTATGCTAAAACTAATTTTTTGTTCATTGTTTATCTCGTTTAAATGCTTTTTTAAAAGATTGTAACCTACCAACTATACCGTTAGATCCTTTTTTTGAAGGATCGTATAGCATACCTGTACACAAACACATGGTTTGTTTGGTTCTTGTTAATACATCATAATTCTTACAGGTCTGGCAGCCTTTCCAAAAAGCAGGATCGTCTGTTAGTTCTGAAAAGGTAACGGGCTTGTAGCCTAAGTCGTAATTGATTTTCATAACTGGAAGACCAGTAGTAATGCCAAAAATCTTAGCACCAGGATACTTTTCCTTGGTGTAGTTGAAAATTTGTGTTTTGATTTTTTTGGCAAGTCCAATACCTCTAAAGTCTGGAGAGACAATAAGACCAGAATGTGCTAAGATTTTTGGCATTACTACTGGACTTCCAGTTATGAAAATTAATTACGACTTAGGCTATAAGCCTGTTACCTTTTCAGAACTAACAGAAGATCCTGCTTTTTGGAAAGGCTGCCAGACATGTAAGAATTACGATGTATTAACAAGAACCAAACAAACCATGTGTT
>JAQWKF010000075.1 GCA_029247985.1 Flavobacteriaceae bacterium | reverse complement strand
GTATAGGGCTCCCACATAGCGATATTAAAACGATCGGTGGTTGTAAAGGATGTGGAGGCTACTAGTAGTCTTTCATTGTCTATAATCACATTTCCTTCACTGTACTTGGTGTTTGGTTTCCATTGCAGCTGTGCTTCGTTTGTAGGTGGAATGAGGTAGCCAAAGCACTTCGGCCAATCTGGGCATCCCATGCCACTACCGGTCATCCGTACCGTTGCACCTGCTGCAATAACAAGGTAAACGATAATAAGCGATATCCGCGTCCAGCGTTGTAGTTGTTTATACATCATGAAGTAGGGGATAATCCCATGGTTTTGGCTTTTGTTAGCATAAAATCATGTGCAGCTTCGTATTCGTTTGGAATAACACCCTCGAGAATAGCTTCTTTAATTGCCTCTTTGAGTTCGCCCACTTGTCTGCAAGGCTTCAATGCAAAAATACGCATGATTTCCTCACCTGTGACGGGGGGTTGAAAGTTTCGCACATGGTCACGTGCTTCTACTTCTTCAATCTTTGCTTTGACGATGTCAAAGTTGTTGTGATACTTCGCAAATCGTTTTGGATTTTTTGTAGTGATGTCTGCCTTGCAGAGCAAAAGTAAATCTTCCAACAGCTCACCCGCATCAAAAATAAGTCTTCGCACCGCTGAATCGGTGACATGATCTTCAGAAATGACAATAGGTCTTGAACTCATGTAAACCAGTTTTTGAACGTATTTCATTTTGTCGTTCAAGGGCATACGCATACGTTTAAAAAGCTTATACACCATTTTGGCTCCGACAAACTCGTGTGCGTGAAAAGTCCAGCCCACTTTTTTGTCGAATTTTTTCGTGGGTGCTTTGCCAATATCGTGTAACAATGCTGCCCAACGCAACCAAAGGTTTTCTGTATAGGCACAGATGTTATCCACTACTTCAAAAGTGTGGTAGAAGTTATCCTTATGACTTTGTCCTTCAACCTCTTCAATTCCTTTGAGAGCTGTAATTTCAGGTAGTATGCGTTCCAATAACCCCAATTGATCCAATAACAACAGACCGGTAGAGGGCACAGGCGCGGCTAATATCTTATGCACTTCCTCAATAACACGTTCTTTAGACAGTATATCGATACGCACGTTGTTTTTTTTAATAGATAAAAGCGAAGCTTTATCAATTGCAAAGTCGAGTTGGGTGGCAAAGCGCACTGCTCGGAGCATTCGTAGGGGATCGTCGCTGTAGGTAATGTCCGGATCTAGCGGAGTTCGCAAGACTTTTGCGGTCAAATCTTGCATGCCATTAAAAGGGTCTAGCAGTTTGCCAAAACCTTCTTTATTAAGTTTAAGGGCTAATGCATTAACAGTAAAATCACGCCTGTTTTGGTCGTCTTCAAGGGTTCCATTCTCCACTATGGGGTTGCGACTCTCATTGTCATAACTTTCTTTTCTTGCTCCGACAAATTCCAATTGAATGTTTTGCCATTTGATCATGGCAGTACCGTAGTTCTTAAAAACTTGAATGTTGTTTTTTCCGGGTAATAGCTCAGCTACTTTTTTGGCAAGTGCAATTCCACTGCCAACCGCTACGATGTCAATATCATGACCCCTAGGACGGTTGAGGAAAGTGTCTCTTACATACCCTCCTATGACATAGCTTTCAACACCTAATGCATCGGCTGCTTTTTGAAGATGACCAAACACGACTGGTACAAGTGCTTTTTCGATAAGGGATTCTATGGTTTTCATCGCAACTGCTTCACACTACCATCGGGCATAATTTGGAATACTCGTGATGGAATACGCGCTACTTTTTCTTTGTCCAAAGGTACTACTTCGTCTACTTGCGCCAAAATATGCGGATCTATTTCGTCAAAGCTTTCTGGAATAGGTGCATCACTGATATTTGCAGAGGTACTTACTATGGGTTTGCCAAAGGATTTGATTAAATCAAGAGCAAAACCGGCTGCGGGAATACGAATGGCTACACTGCCATTTTGTGCAATTACGCCTTTTGCTAGTCCTTTTCCATTTGGGTAAACAATGGTGGTGGGTAGCTCGCTTGCTAACAGTTTGTCTATCTCAATGGGCAGTGTTTCAATATATTGCGCCAGCATTTTAATGTCTGAAACCAACGCAATTAGGGGTTTGTTTTTTGGTCGTTTTTTGAGGGTATAGATGCGATTTACAGCCTCTTGATTTGTAGCATCACAACCCAGCCCCCAGATGGTGTCCGTGGGGTAGAGGAGGGTTTTGCTATCCTCAAGATAATCGGAAAACACATTGACTATATTGCCCGCGTACATAAGCTTAAACTTAATTTTTTGAAATTAGCATATCATAATGAATAGAGCCTTTACCAATTTTTTTGAATGTAGTAAAGCCAACTGAAGTGAGCTTTTTCTTAAGGCGTTCTACATCCACCCAATTGGAGTCAATTTCGCAAAAAATATAAGACACATTTTGAATAAAGGAACATTTCGTAAGTTCATTTATTACAATTTCTTCATGCCCTTCGACATCAATTTTTATGACATAATTTGTGTTTTCTTGAAAGAGCAATTCAATATCCTCATGATTTGTTATTTCAACTTTTTCGCTAACGATATTTTTATCTAAGTTGTTTGTTCTAAAGGTGTTTTTTCCAGAGTGTCCATGTGCTACATTCAAATTCAAGAAACCTCGTTTGTCAGAAATGCCCTTCTCCACGACAAGGCAATTTTCAATTTTGTTATAAGCCAAATTGGCACGTAATAAGTTAGCTGTTCTTTTTGTTGGCTCGAATGCGATGATCTGCTTTATATGTTCATTTTTTCCAGCTAGAATACTAAATAAACCTTGATTGGCTCCAATGTCGATAAAGGTAGTTGCGGATGATATATTTTTTATAAAATCACTAAGAAAAAAACCATAGGTTCCCTTAAAGTAATACATGAAGGTAGTGTCATAAAAATTAGGCGTTAAATACACGTCATAAACTGATTTTATGGGCTTGGTGGTTTTGAGGAGGTACTTATGTGTTAAGTACTTGAGTTTGTATAGTTTTTTGATATAGTAAAATGGGAATATTTTCATGTTTTTTTACAGTTTGTATTTTTTCTCTAACCACTCCAAGACAAATTTTTTATTTGCCTCTTTGTAAAGATTTAATTTTTGGATATTTAAAAACAGTTTATTCTGTTTATTTGCTAGAACATGTAGCTTGAAATATAGCCAAATAATCTTTTTTTTGTGTGATGTGATATTTACGAGTTGATAATCCTGAAGCATGATGCCACTTTTGTTTTTGATTTCAATGTGATTGGCAATGCCTTGAATAAGAAACTGTTCTTTGTGTCGAAATTTATGCTTTATATTTTTTATTTCGAGCTTTCGATTTTGCTCAAAAAAATCTTTTAACACCTTTTTTCTAATAGGTATTGGCGTGTGCTGAAATCTAAAGACCTTTTTGAATCCAATTGTTTTTGCACTTAGGTCTTGCGCCAAGCCGTGTTTAGGTTTTGTATCTTCTTTTTTTGTAGTAAATTTCTTGTAGAATTTATCATCTTTAAACTTTTCCCATTTCCCCCTAATTACGGGAAGTCCCTCACGGAAGAAATGAGTTTGATCCAAAGGTTTTAGTATAAATATATCGTCATTAAAATAGATGAAGTGTTCTGAAAGATTGGGTATATCATAAAGTTTTGTTTCAATACTCCTAGAGTTAAATACAGGAAGATAAGCGGCATCGTCTTTAAAAATATCCTTGTGATCAATAATCTTTACTTTGGTATACCTTTCATCACTCTTTTTTAAAAATTTTGGGCATTGATTATCAGTCACAATATAAATCGTACGAATAAACGGTGCATATTTTATTATGGAGTGCACAACGTATTTTAATTCTTCAACTTCAATTAGTTGCTTTTTAAGTTTTTTTCGTCTTTCGTTCTGAGCCTTGGGTATATATTTTAAAATCTTTTCTAAATGCTTTGCATCACCATTGTCAACCCATGTTATGACAGCATCTATTGGTATATGATTGTTATCCACTGATTTTAACTTTTTAATTACTTCGTGCCTTTTCGTAGAAGCCATAATTTTACATATCGCATAAATACAGCATAAGATTGAATATACGCAATGCTTAGACCTGCAACTCCATCTAGAAAACCGCCTTGAATAAAGTAGTGTTTTAAAAATCTCCAAATGGGTTTTAATACAAAATGGTAAGGGTTTAGCTTCCCTGTTTTTTTGTCGTAGTCTTTAGCTTGATAATCAGCGTAGCGATTCATTTTTTCAATGTAGTCATTAAGAGTAACAAAAGTATTGTGTTCAAATTTGTGATATAAGCTTCCGATAGCTCCGCTAGCGTTAATTTCTTCATGAACATATTTGTCTTCATAGCGACAGTGTGCTCCTTTAAATAAGCGTATGACCTTATCGTTTTTCCAACCGCTGTAATAAATTCGCTTTCCCATAAAGTAATTTCTTCTTCCAATCCAATAACCAACAATATTGCTTGGAGGGTTCTTTAAAATGCTCAATATCTCTTCTCTTAGCTCAGGAGTTACTCTTTCATCAGCATCAACGAGCAAAATCCATTCATGAGACGCTTGAGGAATTGCCCAATTCTTTTGAGATGCAGCGTACTCATATTCTCTGCGGATGACTTTAGAGGCCATTTCTAAAGCCTTTTCATAGGTTCCGTCGGAACTGTAACTGTCAGCTACCAGTATTTCATCTGCAAAATCTACGGACTTAATTACAGCTTCAATGTTATGAATTTCATTACCGCAAGTAATCAATGCGGTAAGTTTTGCAGGTTTGTTTTTTGTGCTAGGCGCAGCTCCAAACATTGCGTTTATTTTAAGCGTTCTTGTGTAGGGTAGTTTTCTGTTATTTGGAATGCCGTGTTTGTTAATATATTCAATGGATGCATCTACCATTCTTTCAGCTGATTTACCATCATTATATGGATGAAATAAGTCAAAAATAACTTTACGTTCTTCGGCAAAAGGATCTTTTTGAAGATTCTTGCTAACAAGTTCTGGTAGTGCGCTATAGCTTTTGGAATTTTCCCAAAGAATGTTTTTTGAAATATTACCAAAAGAAACGACAGGCTTGTTCAATAGCAAGAACTCATAAATAGCTGAGGAAGTGTCGCTAATCATTAAATCTGCAATGGCTACAAGCTTTGCAATATTTTTATCTTCTTGGATAATAATATTAAGATGTTTTGAAGCAATAGTACGATATGTTTCAATCCATTTTAAATCCATTAATGGGTGAAATTTTATGACTATAAGGTAATTTTTATTTTGAGCCAATTGCTTTAAATGCGCTCCCAAATAGGGCGCAGAAGTTAGCTTAGGTGAAAAAGTTGGAGCATATAAAATGATAGTTTCCGCATTGTATTTTTTTAATAAATTCTCTTTTTCAATATTAAAAGCAACATTATTTTTTGCAAAAACATCCAACTTTGGCCATCCAGTTTCTATTACTTCAAAATTCTTATGTTTTTGTTGTAGTGATTTGAACTTTTTAGTAAAAAATGGCCCCTGTGTAAGATATAAATCAAAATAATGACGAATTTTAAAATGCCCTTTTTTTTCTCCAGCAAAACCATGAAAAACCTGAACTTTTAACCCTCTTAAGTAGTAAGGTACTTGATTGCCAGGCACAAAAATAATATCACTTTTAAATTCTGCCAATTCAGACATTGACGAGCTGTGGTTTTCATCTTTATGAGGAAAATCTTTAACTAGTTTTTTGGGTATATACCATAGATATGAATACTTTTTTTCAATTATCACCCGCTTGATTGGATTCAAGATCCCGTAGGCGTAATTGTTTTGACAAAAAAGAATAAACTTCATCGATTAAAGCATTTTATTAACTTTCTCTAAGTCATCTAAAAAATCAATCTCCATACAATTAAAAGCAGAGATGTCTACTGCTTTAACCTTAATGCCATCTTTTTCAATTGCTAATTCCAGTCCTCTTTCAAAATAATCATTGTCATCGCATTCTTCAAGTCTTGAAATGAAATTATCTATATCATTTGATGAAATAAAATTTATGCCGACTGCTTCACCTAAACCACCAGAAACTTCCTTTGAAAGTTTTAATATAAAATTATTTTTTAAGGTATATTTTACTTCCTCCTCGGCTACTTTACTGGTGTTCACCGCAACAAACGAAACATTTTCTTTTATGTGTGGTTCAAGAATTTCAAGAATTTTTTCATCAAACACAACATCCCCATTTAACCAGAGCACAGACTCATTTCGATTTTTCTTTAAGGCTTTCAAAAGGCTTTTTGAAGTATTGGTTCTGTCAAAAAAGGGATTGTATACATATGTCAATTGCGGGAACCGCTCCATGATTAAATCTTTTTTAAAGCCTACTACTACATGGATAGCATGTATGTCAAATTTCGATGACAAGTAATTGGTCTGAAGCTCCATAATACTTTTACCAATTTTTAAAGGGGTAAGTGGTTTTGGAAATGGATTTCCTAATCGAGAGCCAATCCCAGCGGCGAGAATGATAATTTTCATTAATTTTTACGCTATTTTGATTATCAAATTTAACGTATAAAAAGCATTAACAAACAATAATTAAGTAAGATTTATTATTTCTCATCACATTGTTTTGTAGTTTTACGGTTGTCGTAAAGAATTTTTTTCAGAAACATGGAACTAGAAAAATTAGAGCCCATATTGTCAAAATATTCCAATTGGAGTTTTGAAATTACTGAGAGTACATTACACATTAACAACCCAAATCAGAAATCTTTCGACTCACTGTTTGAGGTTTTAAAAGCAATTTTAGCCGTATTAAGCATCCCTGTTTCAATTAATATTGTGTCTGACGATATTCCTAGCGCTAGTCTTGAAGTGTCCAACAACAGCACACCTTATAAACGAATGTATACCTCTGGTTGTTTTGATATTTTTCACTACGGTCATCTTAATATTTTGAAACGATCTAAGCAAATGTGCGATTTTTTAATTGTTGGAGTTTCCACTGATGAGCTTATAGAGAAAGAAAAAGGAAATCGTCCTGTCATTCCTTTTGAGGAGCGTTTAAGAGTAATTGAATCCATTAGTTGCGTAGATAAGGTAATCCCTCAAGTCGACAAAAACAAACAGCGAATAGTTGATCTGCATAATATTGATGCTATTTCTGTAGGTGATGATTGGAAGGGCAGATTTCCGAAAACGACTTGCCCTGTGGAATATTTACCTTACACCAAAAGTGTTAGTAGTACCATTTTAAAAAATACGTTAAAACTCTCAAAAAAAAATTAGGCTAAGGCTTTGTCATCATTGGCTGTGTCCCAATCTTTAATTGGTGTTTTCCATTCTCCATAGCGATAGGTTAAATAGGCGTCTGTCATTTTCGGGATAGAATATTCTTGACCTTTAAACGTTATGTTTTTTAAAGTTTTGTAAAACTTTTTAGGAACAGATTTTTTCTTATCAGCTATTTCCCAGTAACAATCCATATTGTTGGGGTATTTTATAAAAATATCTAAGCATACTGCTCCTTTGATTAGTCCAAAAAACCTTCGTTCACGAATTTTAATCATTCGTAAAGAACCTCTTTTAAACGGAGCATCATCTCTCTTAAAGTAACGTTTTTTTACACGATATCCAGCCTTTTTTAGTTTTCTGTAAAATAGGGGAAGTTTATCTTCTTGATCCACCATCATGGACACATCTATATCATCATCCCAAGGGAGTAGCCTATCTTCTCTACGGATTCCAAGTAATGTTCCTCCTTCTAACCAATAGCTTATTTCACAATAATTTAAAATAAGCGAAATGCGAGAAAGCATACGCTCCGCGACCATCAGGTTTTTTCCCTCTAATCGAATATTATACGCCATAATTAAAGGTATTTGTCTAAGAAAGCGACCAAGTGTATAAGGTTAGCTCCTTTGGAATGAAAATGCGTTTTAATTCCTAACGAAATAGCAGCTTCACATGCTTTTGGGTTGTGGTCAAAATAAATTACTTCTTTATAAGTAACGGACAAATATGACAACAACCTTGTAAAATAAATAGGGTCTGTTTTGTTAGGTTGGTGGGCCAAACTAAATACGGGGTAGGGCATTTCAGTGATACCAAACTTAATTTTTTCTTCTTCAGTGGCATTAGTTACAATCACTTTCCGAGTCTCATACTGGTTTAAAAGTGAAAGCATTTGATTGTTAATACCATCTTCAGTTACCAAAGTGTTCCATGCATCCACTAAAATATACTGAATAGACATTAGGCAGACACATTGTATTCTCTTAATGCATCGTTAAGAGAGGTCTTCTTATTGGTGCTTTCCTTCCTTTTGCCAATGATAAGGGCACAAGGTACTTGATAATCGCCTGCTGCAAATGTTTTGGTATAGCTTCCTGGAATGACTACAGATCTTGCAGGAACACGACCTTTGCGTTCAATAGGCTCATCGCCGGTTACGTCAATAATTTTAGTAGATCCCGTCAATACTACATTGGCTCCTAGTACGGCTTCTTTTTCTACGCGAACACCTTCTACTACGATACAGCGCGAGCCAATAAATGCATTATCTTCAATAATCACAGGTGCAGCTTGAAGGGGCTCTAAAACACCACCAATTCCAACGCCGCCACTTAAGTGAACGTTTTTTCCAATTTGCGCACAACTCCCCACAGTGGCCCAAGTATCTACCATGGTACCTTCGTCTACATAGGCACCAATGTTAACGTAAGAAGGCATCAATATGGTGCCAGAAGAAATATAGGCGCCTTTACGTGCCACAGCGTGCGGCACAACACGAATACCTTTTTCTTTATAACCTGTTTTTAGCGGAATTTTATCATGAAACTCAAGAGGTCCAGCTTCAATGGTTTCCATTTTTTGAATGGGAAAGTAGAGTACCACGGCTTTTTTCACCCATTCGTTTACTTGCCACCCCTCATGGGTTGGTTCAGCAACGCGGAGTATTCCTTGGTCTAACTGGTCAATGACCTTACGAATGGCTTGTTGTGTTTCTTCTTCTTGTAAAAGCGCTCGGTTCTCCCAAGCTGCTTCGATAATGGCTCTGCTCATCTCATTTTTTTTTCAAAGATAAGTTTTGAGATGAAACCAAATCCATGATTTCCAAAAATTCATTACTTACATTTGTAGCATGGCAAGAATAATGGCAATAGATTATGGAACAAAACGCTGCGGAATCGCTGTTACAGATCCCTTGCAGACCTGTGCGTTTGGATTGGATACTGTTTCGCCAAAAGAATTGCTTCCATTTCTAAAAAAGTACACCAGTCAAGAGGAGGTAGTCCGTTTAGTTGTCGGCGCACCCAAACAACGGGACAATACACCTTCTCCAGTAGAAACTAAAATTACACCCTTTGTAGCTCAATTAAAAGCTCAACTCCCTGATATCAATGTCGTGCGCTATGATGAGAGATATACTTCTAAAATGGCACAACAATCGCTTTTGATGAGTGGTGCACCAAAAAAAGTGCGTCAAAAAAAAGAAGTTATTGATAAATTGAGCGCAACACTTATCTTGCAAGGGTATTTAGATCAACAGCAAAGTTTATGATACTTCCTATTGTAGCCTACGGCGATCCTGTATTAAAGAAGAAAGCCGAAAACGTAGAAAAGCACCACTTGAAACTTAAAGAGCTCATTAGCAACATGTGGGAAACCATGTATGCTGCTTATGGAGTAGGCCTTGCAGCTCCTCAAATAGGGGAGTCGCTTCGATTGTTTATCGTCGATGGCAGCCCATTTGCACAAGACAAATCACTTGATCACGTTGAGCAACAAGAATTAAGAGCATTTAAGAAAGTGTTTATTAATCCAGAGATCATCTCATATAGCGGATTAAATGAGTCTTTCAATGAAGGTTGCCTTAGTATTCCCGATGTACGAGAAGATGTTTCCAGACTCTCTACAATCGAAATTGTTTATTACAATGAAAAATTCGAAAAAGTAGAGGAAGAAATTAGTGGATTGGCTGCTCGAATTGTGCAACATGAATTTGATCATATAGAAGGTATTTTGTTTACAGATAAGTTGGGTCCTCTTAAAAAGAAATTACTAAAACCCAAACTAGCACAGATAGCACGTGGTAATATCAAGCCTGACTATCTTATGCGATTTTATGGAAAAACCAATAGTAAATAATGGATAACAAACGAACCAAACAGCTTAAAGCATTTGATCGTTTGTTGACTATTATGGACGAATTGCGCGCCAATTGTCCATGGGATAAAAAGCAAACGTTTACTTCTTTACGTCACCTCACCATTGAAGAAACTTACGAACTTAGCGAAGCGCTACTGTCAAGCGATTTGGAGGAGGTAAAGAACGAATTAGGCGATTTGCTATTACATATCGTTTTTTACGCAAAAATTGGCAGCGAGCAAAGTGTTTTTGACATAGGGGATGTGGCAAATGCCATTTCAGAAAAACTTATCGATAGGCATCCTCATATCTATGGCGACGTAGAAGTTACTGACGAGACAGATGTAAAGAAAAATTGGGAAAAACTCAAACTCAAAGAAGGCAACAAAGGGGTTTTGTCAGGAGTTCCTAAAAGTTTGCCTAGCTTGGTTATGGCCAGTCGTATGCAAGATAAAGCCGCGGGCATTGGTTTTGATTGGAAAAGTATTGATGGGGTAAAAGATAAAATCAATGAAGAATTAGGTGAGTTGGATTATGAAATTGAACATGGCACAAAAGAAAAAATATCTGATGAAATGGGAGATGTTTTCTTCTCGCTAGTCAATTATGCACGTTTTCTTAAAATCAACCCCGACGATGCACTCTCATCATCAAACAGACGTTTTCGTAGCCGTTTTGAAGCCATGGAAAAGACAGCAAAGCTGCAAGGGCTAGCGCTTGATAATCTAACGCCCGATCAATGGGAACAGCTTTGGCAAGTAGCCAAAGAGGAGTTGGGCTAGTGTTTGTGTAAAGATTTTGCCAAACGCTTCTTTTGCTCTAAGCTTTCTAGTCGTTTTTGATGCTTGGCGATGTCTTCATGGACCTTTATGACTATAGGATTCTTGTCTTGATTTTTCCCAAAAAACTGAAGGTTGGTTTCCAGTTGTATAATCTCCTGTTTTATTTCGCTAATGCGACGGTTCAGTGATTGTACCTCTTTACGTATACTATCGTCATCTTCTTTAATGTTGTCAAGTTTATTCTGATAACTTTTTTGGGTGATTTCCGAAGAGGAAAGACCAATAATCTTATAAGCGTTGTCAACCAAGCTTAAAAAGTCTTGATTTATGCTCATCTTATTTCTCGGAATATAGCCTATGGCATTCCATTGTGACACCATGCTGTCAATGTCTTTTTCATTGGGTTTGTCATCTGAAGAAATCATATCTTTAAGAGACGACAATAGTGTCATTTTTTTATTGAGATTTTCCTTTTGCTTTTCGTTTTGCTGGTTTCGATTGGCATCTTTACTTTCAAAATACTCATTACACAAGGCTCTAAACAGGGTGTTTAGTTTTATAAAATCTTCTTTTCTCACAGGTCCGGCAGTTTTCCATTCCTTTTGTAAAGCGATAATTTTTAGCGTTGTTTCTTTTTGATTGGTTTGCTCTTTCAAGATTTCTGCTTGCGCAATAAGTTCCTTACGCTTTGCAACATTAGTTGCATATTCCTTTTTTAGCGATTTGTAAAAGCGATTTCTTTTTTTGCTAAACTGATTTGATGTTCTTTTGAAAGTTGACCATAAATCGTTGCGGTGTTTCTCAGGCACTTTGCCAATGGCAAAAAACGATTCTCGTAAACCTTCATAAGTTTTCGAAAAGTTATTGATATTGGTTTTAGAATTAAATTCTTTGGCGAGTAATTCTTCCATTTGAGAAAGAATAGCTCTTTTTTTAAGAAGATTTTCTTCAAAAATTTTTTCCTGATTTTTGATAAAATATCTCCGCTTGTCATGAACAATTTTCGTAGCATTACTGAATCTTTGCCAAACCTCTTCGCTGTGTTCTTTATCCACAGGTCCAAGTTCATCTTTCCATTTCTTGTGTAGTGTTTGCAAGTGACGAAAGGCCTTTGGAATATCTTCCATGCTAGCTAGTGCCTCTGCCTGTTCGCAAATTTTCAACTTTTGCTCCAAGTTAAATTTAAAATCCAATTCACGTAGTTCTCTGTTTAGGTGAAGGAAGTCATAAAAATGCCCTACATGGTGATGGTAGGTTTTCCAAATATTATTGGCTTC
Source organism: Flavobacteriaceae bacterium (assembly GCA_029247985.1). GTDB lineage: Bacteria > Bacteroidota > Bacteroidia > Flavobacteriales > Flavobacteriaceae > UBA7446. The sequence goes on along the minus strand of JAQWKF010000075.1, from coordinate 31,572 downwards.
CATTCTAGGAACTTGTCCCGTTTCTTTCCAACGTCTTTGTAAATCTTTAAATTGTTTGTAGGTGGCGTTTATATCTTGATCAACGCTAATAAGCCCTTTTAATTCTTCTATCAGCGCCAGTCTTTGTTCAAGGCTCTTATGCTGTTTTTCTTCAACGCTTCTATAGTATGTGCCTCTATTCGATTTGTATTTACGAATGAGATTGTTGAAATCTTTTAGTATTGGTGGATTAAAGTAAAACGCATCTGGATTACCCCCTTCGGCTATAAAAGCTTGCCTTTGGGTGTCTTTAAGGCTTGCCATTTCTTTTTCAAAGGCCTTGGTTACGGCATCCGCAGTGCTTTTTAAATTTTGAATGGGTTTGTTATCCAATGCTTCAGAGAAATATTCCACCATTTCCTTGGGTTCCATGCCCTCGAACACTTGCTCCGAACGCTCAGCCTCAGTTGTAGCGTCCTTATCGGGGGTTTCTGCTGCTTCCTCAGTTTCGGAAGCATCATGTACAGTCTCGACGGGCTCTTCAGTGACCTCGACTGTTTCTTCTTGCTGATTTTCGGGTGCAGGCTGGTCCATTTCGGCTAGATTTCCTGTTTCCGATTCAACGGGAGGTTGAGTAGGTTTTTTTGAAGTGTCGTCTTCTTTTTTAGCATTGGGGGTAGAAGCATCTTCACTTACGTTTTCGTCGTTTGCTTTTGGCAAATCGTTGTCGGCTTTTTCCAACATAGTCATGATTTAAATCAATTCGAATATACAATTTATAGTATACCACTCAAAAAAAATCACATATTCCACAAATGCCAAGAGGCTTCAGCTTGTGCTACTAACATATTTTCGCCATTCCCAACCTTAGCTCCCGCCTTTTTACCTGCTCTCATAAAGGCTGTTTCTGAGGGGTTGTAAATTAAATCGAACAAAATATGCGTGTTTGTCAGTTGGTCGTAGTTGAGATTTGGTCTTTGAAATATGTTGGGATGAGTTCCCAAAGGCGTGCAATTCACAATTAGTTTGTGATCATTTAATATTGCTTCAGTTATTTCATCATAGGTCAGATTATTGGTGTGTTTCTTTCTTGAAACATATTGGGTTTTGATTCCCATTTTGTTTAATGCATATACCACCGCCTTAGATGCACCACCTGTACCAAGCACTAACGCAGCCTTAACTTCATCAGTAATCATAGGAGCAATACTCTTTTGAAAACCAATATAATCGGTGTTATGTCCTGTCGTCGTTCCGTCTTTATTAAACACAATGGTGTTCACTGCACCAATAGCTTTTGAAACTTCATCAAGATTATCAAGAAAGGGCATCACCTCTTGTTTGTATGGAATGGTAACATTCATCCCTTTGAGTTGAGGCGTTTGTAAAACCGCCTTAAAATCAGTTAAATCGGCTAAATCAAAATTCTGATACGAGCAGTGATCAAGCCCCTCTTTTTTAAACTTCTCTGCAAAGTATGCTCTAGAAAAGGAATAGTCTACATCCTTACCTAAAAGTCCAAAAAGCATTTTATTTTTTTCGCTCATAATAATCTAGTGCAAAAACAACAAGTAAGCCAACACCACACCACAAAATGGCCCAGATGCTGTCGGATATGTTATTTACTTCTGCAAAATTAGCAATTCTATTTGGAGGCCAAAGAATAAACAGCGATCCAAAAACAAATCCAATCAATACGGCTTGGAGTTCGTCTTTGGCACGTTGTTGGATTTTGTGAATAAGGGCTGACAAGCTGCTGATACCAACCAATGAACCTAGTAGGAATACGGCAAACATAAGGGCATACGTCTCGTCTTGCGGGAGTAGCTCAATGCTGCTAAACGGACTTATGATATATCTACCCAAAGCATTTACACTGTCTACCAGTAGTAGTGAATAATTGCCCATTAGAATGAGTAAAAACGATCCCGATAAGCCGGGTAAAGTCATCCCTATGATGCTCAAATAACCGCACAAAAAAATGTATAATAGGTTGGTATTTTCTTCTGATGGCGACAACACACTTAAACCAATACCAACAGCTAGTCCGACAAGGCTAAGCAACAAATTTCTTTTACGCCAATTGCTGAAATCTCGATACAAGATTAGTGCAGATGCCAAAACCAAACCAAAGAATAATGCCCACACGTTTAGTGGATAGGAATTTAAGGCAGCGTCCAGCATTAGCGAAAGGGTGAAGTAACTCAGTATAACCCCAACAAACAAGGCTATTAAAAACGTGCCATTAATGTATTGCCAAAAAGTTCTAAAGCGACCTCTAAAAAGCAGCGATATGGCTTTGAAATTTAGGCGTTGAAAGGAAAAAATAAGCTCTTCATAAAAACCTGTCACGACTGCAACTATACCTCCAGAAACCCCTGGAATTTTATTAGCAATACCCATAGCAATCCCTTTGAGGATTAATAAGCTATAATCTGATACTGATCGCTTAGACATGGTTTTTTCTGCTAAATTTTTCTAAAAAATACAACAAACATAATGCCGCTATAAATGCTATTGAAGCCAGTAACACCTGTGCATCGGGGTTGGAGAATTCTGGCAGCGTAACTTTTGTCGTTAGCGGTTCTTCAATTCCTTTGCTATTGGTGTAGTATGCTGAGATTTTTTTCCACGGCCATACTTTGTACAATGAGCCCATTAAAAAGCCTGTCATCGTTGCCAAAATGATATTTTTGTGTTGAGCAAAAAGCCACCGTAAAACCTTTGCAAAAACTTTTAGCCCTATCAATCCCCCTGCAGCCATTACCAAGAAAACAATCAATCCCTCAATTTCAAAGGCCTTTATTTTATCTAATGTGTTCAAGGCAGTTTCGTACGCACCGAGTAAGATGAGAATAAACGCACCAGAAATTCCGGGGAGTATCATGGCAATAACCACAAGCATACCGCAGAAAAAGAGATATAGTAAGCTATCTGAACCTGAGCTGGGCGTAATTAATCCTATTCCCAAAGCAACAAGAAAACCTAATATCATAGCTGTGAAAGCGGAAATATTCCATCTAGAAACACTGTTTTTTAAAACAAAGGCACTTGCTAGTATCAGTCCAAAGAAAAAGGCCCATAATGGGATAGGGTATGCCGTTAGCAGCCATGAAATGCCACTGCTTACTAATAGCATACCTGTGCCAATTCCTAGTGTTAACGCCAATATAAATGGACCATCAAGAGATTGCCAAGCCGCTTTTCTATCACGACCAAACAACTGCAAGAGTAATGTAATTGAAACCTTGTCTATAGCTTTAATGAGTCTTTCATAGATATGTGTGATGAGCGCAATGGTACCTCCAGAAACTCCTGGAACCACATCAGCTGCGCCCATAGCTAAGCCTTTGAGATAGATGACAATATGTTCTTTCACGGATTGCTTCATTAGGCTGATGTGTTGGAATGTAAAATTACGCAATCAAGCGTAAAGCGTACTATGAAATTGATAAGGTGTCTTTTACCAATACTGAAGCCCTTGAAGTTGGGAAGGTTTCATATAAAACATCCAGTTCATTCGGATTGATGGCATAAGCATTTTTAAGAAAAAAGGAAGCTTCATTTGCTTTTGCTTGCATCATATAAAATCCCGCGAGCATATAGTTTAGGGAGCTATTTTCAGGATGAAAATCCAAACCTTGTTGTAAGGTCTCAATCCCCTTGCTATAGTCTTGTAATTGCAACAAGACACTCGCCCAGTCTAACCAAGTTTGTAGTTCATAGTTTCCAAGATTTACCAAACGTTCGTATGCGAGATTTGATTCCTCAAAGAACTCCAATGCCTTATTTGCTTGTGCATACAAACGCCAGTACTTCACATGACCGGAATCAATTTTAACAGCTTTCTTGATGTAGTGCAGTACTTTTGCATAGGATTTGTTACGCATATAGTGCCCACACAGTGCCAGCCAGCTTTTATCTAACAATGGGTCTTCGTGTATGGCTTTTTTAAGAAACTTAATACCCAACTCATCGTTTTTGAGTTTTAAATGACATTCTCCAATGCGCAGGAGTGCAAAAGCCGTAGGGTCATCAATACTAAGTGTAATTTCGTAGTGATTGATAGCTTCATTATAACGTCCAAGCTGTTCCAACGCTTTTCCTAATTCTAAGTATGCGCCAATAAAGGTGTCGTCACAAATAACAGCAAAATCAAAGGCAGTGATGGCTTGCTCATACATTTGCTTGGCTAAATACTGTCTTCCCAATTGATGCCATGCAACTTCGTTGTAGGGGTCTCTGTTTAAAAACTCGTTCATGTAGGCAATAGCACCGTCAGCATCTTTTAAGGACTCAAAGCAATAAATGATGTTGTACAAGGCATGATTATCTGTTACCTCTTCCTCCAAGCATCTAATGAAATACTCTTTTGCCATAAAAAAGGCGTCTAAGTAGAGGTATTCCATTGCAAGAAGCGAATGAAATTCATATTTATTGTCTGCATAGGCCAGTCCTTTTTTAAGAGATTCGATAGCTTCTTGATGTTCATTGCACTTGGATTGTATTACCGCCAAATGCTGGAAGGCGTAAGGGTTGAAGGGTTCAACAGCGATAAGGTTATCCACTAAAATGCGAGCCTCTTCATAGGAACTCGTTAGGGTATAGTATTCAATAAGGAGTAAAATGAGCTCTGTTGCGTCAGGGTGTTGGTTGAGTCCAACTTCAATGGCTTTTTTTGCCATACTCAGGTTAGCGGCATCAATATAATATTGTCCAATCTCTTCAAATTCTGAGGCATCAAAAAATTGAATTTCGTTTGTTTTGAGCATTGACTCAAAACGCGAAATTGGTAAATCAGAAAAATCACCAAATGGAAATTCCATACTTTGATTTAATTTATAAATCTAAAAATTGAATTTCAGCTTACTGTAGAGGTGTTGACTCAATTTTCAACAAAGTAATCAACACTCTGTTTGATTGAGCACTTTGATAATGGTTTTACAGGCTTTTTTAATCTGTTTTTCAGAGATAGTCAACGGTGGAGAAATTCGTACAGCATTGGGTTCAAACAGCAGAAAAAAGAGCAAAACTCCTTCTTGCAAGCATTTTTTTACGACTGTTTGTGCTGTTTTTGCGTCTTCCATAATGAGCGCAAGCATAAGTCCCTTGCCCCTAATCGTCTTGATTTTAGGGTGAACAAGTAAGTTTCGAAACAGTTTTTCTTTCTCAAGTGTCGCTGATATCAAGTTACTATTGAGAATGGTATCTAGAGTAGCCCGACAGGCTGCAGCAATGACTGGATTTCCTCCAAAAGTCGTAATGTGTCCAAGAGATGGCGCTTGTTTTAGCTGCGCCATATGTTTTTGATCTGCGATAAAAGCTCCTACGGGAAGCCCACCTCCAAGCCCTTTTCCAATCACCAATATATCAGGTGCTGTATCGTGATCCATAAAGGCAAATAGTTTTCCTGTGCGTCCAATTCCGGGTTGAATTTCGTCTAGGATAAGCATCGCACCAACTTCTTCACAACGTTTTTTAACTTTTTTCAGATACCCCTTCTCTGGTACAATAAATCCGGCACCACCTTGAATGGTCTCTAAAATAACAGCAGCAGTTTGACTTGTGATATTTTTAAGATCCTCATGATGGTTAAAATTGATAAACCGTGTTCCTGGTATGAGTGGTCTGTAAGCGCTTTTTCGCAATTCGTAACCCATAACGCTCATGGCCCCCATGGTATTTCCATGATAGGCTTTTCTTGCCGCTATGATTTCAGCACGTCCAGTTACACGCTTAGCCAATTTTAATGCACCTTCTATAGCCTCGGTTCCCGAATTGGTTAAATAGGTAGTGTTTAGTTGTTGCGGCAAGTGATCGGCCAGCAACTTGGCAAGTAAGACAGGTTCTTTTTGGATAAACTCTCCATAGACCATCACGTGGAGGTATTTGCCTAATTGTCTTTTTATAGCACGTACAACAGTGGGGTGTCGATGCCCTAAGCTACACGCAGATACGCCAGCCACCAGATCAAGGTACTTTTTTTTGTTGCTATCATATAGGTAGCATCCCTTTGCACGAACAATTTCAAGTCCCATTGGGTACGGTGTTGTTTGCGCTTGGAAATCTTTAAATAACGATGCAAGTGAAGCCATTGCAGCTATCTTTTTAATTTTATTGGGATTCCTTCTATTTCTGGCTGATTGCCTTTTATGTTGTAGCGTTCGAGGTCTATGCCGTGAAACAGATCTTCCTTGCTGTATATTCTCTCATCTTCTCGCCATGTAAAACCAAGTAACTGCCTAGTGTTTTCAGGGAGGTCATCAGGGGGATAAACGACCCCGTCGGGATTTGTGAAAAAAGTAATTTTTTCAATACCACTGTCTTCAAATTCTAGGCGTAAAGCACTACATATGGCTTTATCTATTCCTGTCAGTTCAAGTGTTTCATCATCATAGATATAATAAACCATTTCTGTATTTTGAATAACGTCTACTATTTCAAGGCTTTTGCCTTTGAATTTGCCCTTTAGTTGAAGCCCTTTGATTTGATTAAAATTAGCCGCATTTAAACTGTCTTGTTCAATGACAAAAGCGTTATTGTAGATAAGCAGTGAATCTAACACTTCTTCTTCGTTGTCTATGGTAAGGTGGATTTCGTCTCCTGTCATTTGACTTTCATCAGACCATAATATGGGGTTGCGATCTGCAATCTCTTGTGGAGTTAAATATTGTAAATCACGGTCAGTGATTGGACGTCTAATGAGCTTTGCACGCCCAGAAGTTTGGTTAAAGTGTATCGAGTCTGTCTTGCCACTCAAATCTTCTTTGAAGATGCGTACATCGTGAAATCCACGTATGATTCGTTGTTCAGGAGGGCCAGTTGCTATAAGTGTATCTGCATGAATGTAAAGGGAATCCAGTTCAACTACATTAATAGCAACCGCTCGGTGTGTTACCATAGCCGAGTCTTTTTCTTTAAACACCTGCCCATAATTCCCTGTGATAATGGAATTATTTATAGTATCTGTTATCCGAATATTTTGGGTGGCTGATGCATATTTTTTGGTATCATTGAAATAGATGCTATCCCCAATGATATTTCGGTTGTTGTAGTCTACAGATGCATTTTTCTTAAAGAATCCCTCTTTCATAACTGTGTTATAAAAGCCTTCACGGCAGCGAACCACATAATCTGTTCCTATAATTGTGGTAGGTCCGTAAAAAAAAGCGTGTTTTGTTTCGGTGTAAAAATCCATACGAGCAGAGGTCAATGTAAAGTCAGGATTGTTGACTACCACTTTGTTTTCAAACTTGTATTTTTTGCTATCAGAAATATAAGTACCTCTTTTGCTATTTATTGTTGTTAAACTGTCATAAACCGTACCGTTAGCAGGGTAATAGGCTATATTTTTAGCTCTGTCAAAATAGAGCGTATCCGTTTTAAGCAGCATTTCCTTGTTATCTAGCACAACCTGTTCTTTTGCAACGGCTAGTTTTATTTTGCCGTTGTAATTGACAGTCTTGCTGGTAAGCACCAAGCTATCGCCTTGTGTGATGCGAACATTTCCAAAGGCATCAAATCTATTTTCTTTTTTATAAAAAAACGCCTTATCAGACCATACATCCATGCCTTGATGCACTAGATGTACCTGCTGGGTGGCACTTCGCTCTAAGATATTAGCTCCTGGAAAGTTTTCTTCATCAAGCTGAAATGAGCCCGCTTGGCGTATTTCTATTTCTTTTTCCTGTGCCCATAATCCTGTAGCGGACAATAGCAATAAACAAGAAAAGAGAAAAGCTCTCATGTTTTTTTATTATGACGAACGAAAGATGGTTTGATTTCTATCAGGGCCTACAGAAACAATCTTTATGGGCGTTTCTACATAAGCTTCAATAAATGCTACATAGTCCATAAATGTTTTTGGGAGTTCGTCTTCACTACGCATTTTGGTCAAGTCTTCCTCCCAACCAGGTAATGAAGTGTATTGTGGCTCAACCTCTTCTGCATTTAACGAGTAGGGCAGATGCTGAATATTCTGACCTCTGTAATCATACGAGACACATACGTTAAGTGTGTCAAATCCAGAGAGCACATCGCCTTTCATCATCATCAGTTGCGTAACCCCATTTACCTCTACAGCGTATTTGAGGGCAACCAAATCTAGCCAGCCACAACGACGCGAACGCCCTGTTGTAGCACCAAATTCATGACCTACACGACCCATTGTTTCTCCAATTTCGTCAAATAGCTCGGTTGGAAAAGGTCCGCTTCCCACTCTAGTAGTATAGGCTTTGAATATGCCGTAAACTTCGCCGATTTTGTTAGGTGCAACACCCAGTCCGGTACATGCGCCAGCGGCAGTCGTATTGGATGAGGTAACAAACGGATACGTGCCAAAGTCAATATCTAAAAGAGATCCTTGTGCGCCTTCAGCTAAAATATGCTTGCCTTCTTTTTGCGCTACACTTAAGAACTGTTCGCTATCAACAAATGAAATGTTGGTTTTCAAAAAATCTATCGCTTCAAAAAACGCCTTATCAAGTGAGTCCATGTCATACTCAAGATTAACGTTCATATTTGCAACCATAGCCAAATGCTTGTCGCGAAGCGCTTGATATCTTGTCTTCCAGCTTGCTAATTCAATATCACCAACTCTAATTCCATTACGACCTGTTTTGTCCATATATGTGGGGCCGATACCTTTGAGCGTAGATCCAATTTTTGCTTTTCCTTTTGCCAGCTCTGAAGCGGCGTCAAGTAGCCGGTGTGTTGGAAGAATTAGATGTGCTTTTCTAGAAACCAATAGCGATGTATTGATATCAATATCAAAAGGAGCAAGGTTATCTAATTCTTGCTTAAAAATAACGGGATCAATCACCACGCCGTTTCCGACCAAGTTTGTAGCAGTGGGATGAAATATACCAGAAGGTATGGTATGCAATACGTGTTTAATTCCGTCAAATTCTAGGGTGTGGCCTGCATTGGGTCCGCCTTGGAATCGAGCAATGATGTCGTACTTTTTTGTAAGTACATCAACAATTTTACCTTTTCCCTCGTCGCCCCACTGTAAGCCTAGGAGTAAATCAATGGCCATGAATGATTAGTTAGCGTTTTTTTTTGGTTCCGTAAAAGTATAATGAATGCGCGTGTATATCAATATCAAAAACCTCCTCAATAGTTTGTTTTATGGCTTGTATACGAGGGTCGCAAAATTCTTTTACATCTCCAGTGTCTGTTAAAATTACGTGATCGTGTTGTTTGTCAAAATATGACTTTTCGTACTGGGCGTGTTGTAAACCAAATTGGTGTTTTCGAACCAATCCACATGCCAACAACAATTCAATAGTATTGTAGAGCGTGGCGCGACTAACCCTGTAGTTTTTGTTCTTCATCATGATATATAACGACTCGATATCAAAATGCTCTTCACTTAAGTAAATTTCTTCAAGTATGGCAAAGCGTTCAGGCGTTTTTCTATGCCCGTTGCTATCCAAAAATTGAATAAAAACACTCTTTACTATTTCGAATTCGTTTTTCATATGGTAAAACCCAAAAAACAAAGATAAGCAACCGAAATCAATCTCGAACTACTTTCTCAATCCCAGTAACCTTTTCAAGCTTATTTATTAACATGTAGAGTGTAGAAGCGTGTCTTACGTGTAGTCTTATTTCACCAGAAAATGTACCTTTTTCTGTATCAAATTTTATTTGTGTAATATCCACGTTATGCGCATTTGAAATAAGATTGGTTACCTCGCTGACAAGTCCAATTCGATCAATACCAGAAAGACGAATACTTCCAGTAAAGAACCCTTTTGATGAGTCTATCCACTTTGCACTTAAAATTCGATAGCCGTAATTTGAATGTAAGCTGATAGCATTTGGGCATTCGTTTTTATGCACTTTAATGCCTTCATTGATGGATACAAATCCAAACACATCATCCCCTGCAATAGGGTTACAGCACGGACTTAATGTGTAATTGAGGGTTTCTTGGTCTTTTCCAAAAACCAACATATCGTAGAAGCTTGAAATCTCAGTACTATCGAGGTTTTCTTTTTTGGGTCGGTCTGACGGTCGTCTTCTAAAGAGCTGGTAGAAACGGTTGTTTTCCTCGGAGGCAAACTTCTTTAACATTTTATTGTCAATAGTGCCAATACCTATCCGATAATACAAATCCAAACTGGTTTTAAGTTTGAAATATGAAACCATTGCATTAATGATCCGATCACCAAACTTAAATTTCATCTGACGAAGCTTTCGTCTAAGAAGTTCTTTGCCCTCTGTTGCGATAGCTTTTTCTTCAGCTCGTAATGAGGTGCGTATACTTGATCGTGCTTTGGACGTGATTACAAAATCAAGCCAGTTGGCATTCGGAGATGAAGCTTCAGAAGTAATAACGTCGACTTGGTCACCACTATTTAATGTATAGTTAAGCGGAACGATTCTGCCATTCACTTTTGCCCCTCGTGTTTTGTCACCAACTTCACTGTGGATGGAATATGCAAAATCTACAGGCGTTGCTCCTTTTGGTAAGGATTTTAAGTCTCCTTTGGGCGTAAAGACGAAAATCTCGCTCGCATATAAATTGAGTTTAAAATCTTTAACAAAGTCCACCGCATCGGTTTCGTCTGATTTTAAAACGTCACGCAATCGGTTTAACCAGCTTTCCATGCCACCCTCGTCTTTGCTTCCGTGCTTGTATTTAAAATGAGCAGCATACCCTTTTTCGGCAATTTCGTGCATGCGTTCAGATCTAATTTGTACTTCGACCCATTTACCGCCAGGTCCAACTACCGTTATGTGTAGGGCTTCATAGCCTGTTGATTTGGGGGAGGATATCCAATCGCGCAATCGCATAGGATTAGGTTGGAAGTGGTCAGTAACGATGGAGTAAATTTTCCAAGCTAAAAACTTTTCTTGCTTTGGCGTTGATTTATAAATAATACGCACAGCAAAACGATCAAAAACCTCATCAAACTTTCTGTTTTTGACTTGCATTTTTCTGCGAATAGAAAAAATACTTTTAAAGCGTCCCTCTGTTTTAAAACTAATACGTTCTTTGCTTAGATGCTTTTGGAGTTGTTTGGTGAAGTTTTTTATGTAGGTCTGTCGCTCTTCTTCACTCTCCTTAATTTTTATATCGATATCGTTATATACTTCAGGCTCTGTATACTTAAGTGCTAAGTCTTCTAGCTGTGTTTTTATATTAAACATACCTATACGGTGGGCTAAAGGCGCATAGATATAAAGAGTTTCAGAGGCAATACGCACTTGCTTTTCTTCTGGCATTGCAGTTAACGTCATCATGTTGTGAAGCCTGTCTGCAATTTTTATCAAAATAACCCTGACATCTTCATTCATTGTCAGTAACATTTTTTTGAAATTTTCTGCTTGAATGGAAACACGCTTGTCTTTAGAGAGTTTTGATATTTTGGTAAGTCCATCAACAATTTTCGCGACGGTATCCCCAAACATGAGTGCTATATCATCAAGTGTCAAGGAAGTGTCTTCAACCACATCGTGCAGTAGGGCTGCTGCAATTGAAGTTGCACCAAGCCCAATCTGATCAGCAACTATTTGGGCAACAGCTATTGGGTGCATGATATAGGGCTCACCACTTTTGCGTCTTTGATCTTTGTGGGCGTCTACGGCTGTGTCAAAGGCCAGTCGTATGAGTTTTTTGTCTTCAGTGGTTAACGATTGGTAGCTATTGCGAAGCAAGTTTTTATACTCCTGCGCAATGATAGCATTCTCGTTAACTTCTGAAATTTGCATAGTTAAATATACAAAAATTAGGATTTGCGCTGACGCACAACTTCATAAGCCAATACGGCAGTAGCTACCGATACATTTAAGGAGTCAACATGGCCCAACATTGGGATTTTTATCGCTGTGCTTTCTTTTAGCCAAAATGGACTTAGGCCTTTTGCTTCACTACCCATAACCAAGGCCGTTGCTTTGGTAAAATCTGCATCCGTATGTTTTATGCTTTTTTGGAGCGAAGCTGCATAGGTGTTGATTTTAAAACCTTTTAGGATAGCACTAGCTTTCTTGTTTTCACAAACAAATGTTAGTACTGAGAAAAACCCACCAACACTTGATCTTATCAGATTTGGGTTGTATATATCGGTATGTGGATCGCTTATAATCACGGCATCCACGCCTGAGGCATCAGCAGTACGTAGTATGGCACCCAAATTTCCGGGCTTTTCAATAGATTCCAAAACCAATACAAAAGGGTGCTTGTTTTTTGGTTGCCAATCTTCTATTCTATTATTTTTTTGTTTCAGTAGTCCTAAAACCCCTTCGGTTGAATCGCGCATTACCATTTTGCGGTACACCTCTAAAGAAACAGAAACAATTTCTGATTTGAGATTAAACTTATCTAAATAGTTTTTAAATGCCGCATCGTCTAAAATTTCCGAGCACCAATAAATATGTGTCGCCTCATACCCTGCTGTTAATGCCAATTGCAGTTCTCGTAAGCCTTCTACTGTAAAGCAATTGCTCTCTTTTCTTGCCTTAGCTTTAGACTGCAATGCAACAATGTTCTTAACCGATTGGTTTTGAGTGCTAGAAATATATTTCATTAGTTATTTAAATATTAACTCACAAACAATTGCTAGTATTTCGAGTAAAAATTATTATATTTGTTTCAACCAAATTTTAAAAATTAACAAATTGCTCACCGCTGTAATTGTTGACGATGAAGCGCGCAATATCGCACTTTTATCTCATTTCCTAGAAAAGTATTGCCCTCAGATTTCGTTAGTCGCATCATTTTCTAAAAAAAAGAGGGCCATTTCTTATTTAAGAAATAACAAGCCTGATATCCTTTTTCTAGACATTATACTTGACTCTGGAAGTGGTTTTGATATTTTAGACAATATAGATTATGAGAACATCCGTGTTGTGATGTGTTCTGCTCATGATGAATTTGCGCTTAAGGCGATTCGTTATCAAGTCACAGACTATCTGCTTAAGCCTCTAGAAATTCAAGATCTAATTTTCACAGTAGAAAAAATTGAAAAGGCTATAACTAAATATAAGGAAAAGCAAGTTTTTGATTCCTCCCATTTTAACGCAATCAACAGTGCCTTGCCAACTATTAACCATCGCATTGCTATTTCTGAGAGATCTAGTGTTGATTTTGTTTCCATTGACGAAATTTTGTGTGTAGAGACTCACAAGGGTACACACAAATCAGAAGTCGTATTAAAGCATCATGAAAGACGCGAGCACATTATAGTATCAAAACCATTACTCGAAATGGAAAAAAAATTACCTGAAAATATTTTCTTTAGGGTAAGCCGTACTTCTATTGTTAATATTGCGGCCATACGAATCATTCATCGCAATGTGCAGTATACGCTAACACTTACAAACGGGTATCGTATTCAAATACCTAGAACTGGCTACAAATTTCTGATTTCTTTCATGGAAAAAACCTACCAAACAATCATATAACTTTTTTATTACCTGATGCTTCCGTATTTTTGTAGGGTATGGAGACTGACACAAAACTTACCGACCAGTTTATTGATCTTGAGCATGCTCACGGTGCACACAATTATCATCCGCTCCCTGTTGTATTAGATAGAGGCGAAGGGGTCTATTTGTGGGATGTTGAAGGTACAAGATACTACGATTTTCTTTCTGCTTATTCAGCAGTTAACCAAGGGCATAGCCATCCAAAAATCATTCAAGCCCTGCAAGAACAGTCGCAAAAATTATGTCTTACATCACGCGCTTTTTACAATAGTTCTTTAGGTCCTTTCGCAGCATTTATTTCCAAATACTTTGGATTTGATAAAATACTGCCCATGAACTCTGGGGCAGAAGCTGTAGAGACTGCCATCAAACTTGCGCGAAAATGGGGTGTTCAAAAAAAGAATATACCACAAGAGGCAGCTCAAATTGTAGTGTGCCACAATAATTTTCACGGCAGAACAACTACGATTATTTCATTTTCAGATGACAAAGGAGCAAAAAACGACTTTGGCCCTTATACACCTGGGTTTATCGCTATCCCACACAATGACTTGGACGCTTTGAAAAATGTCTTGAAAGCAAACAAAAATATTGTTGGTTTCTTGATGGAGCCCATTCAAGGAGAAGCAGGTATTTTTACCCCTGATGAAAATTACTTACAAGACGTACAAGCGATTTGTAACGCACATGAGGTCTTATTTATTGCTGATGAAATCCAAACAGGTATAGCCAGAACAGGTTCTTTACTTGCGGTTTGTGGTAATTGTGATTGTGGTGCATCATGTGAAAGACAGTCAGACACATTTGCTGCCCCAGACGTGTTAATTCTTGGTAAGGCAATTAGTGGAGGCGTATACCCTGTCTCTGCTGTTTTGGCCAACAATGAAGTTATGGACGTAATCAAGCCTGGCGAGCATGGCAGTACTTTTGGTGGAAATCCAATCGCTGCTGCGGTAGCTACAGCTGCTCTAAAAGTGGTTCAAGATGAGGCATTAGCCTTAAATGCTCGTAAACTTGGAAAAATATTCCGTAACCAACTCAATAACTATATTAGGTCTAGCAAGATTGTAACTCTGGTACGAGGTAGGGGGCTGCTTAATGCAATTGTGATTAATGATAGTCCTGATAGTGACACTGCATGGAACATTTGTATGGCACTAAAGGAGAACGGATTGCTCGCCAAGCCTACGCACGGCAATATTATCCGATTTGCACCACCATTAGTGATGACCGAGGAGCAGCTATTAGATTGTGTTAATATCATAACATCAACGCTCAAATCTTTCGAGCCGAAGTAGTTTTATGGATTTGATTTACTTTGATAACGCTGCAACTACTCCAATTTATCCTGAAGTTATCAAAGCCATGCATGATACGATGCAAGAAGATTTTGGCAATCCATCTTCTGTCCATGCGGCAGGACGTTCGGCAAAGGCTAAGGTTGAGTCTGCCCGAAAATACATCGCCAATCAAATGGGCGTTTTGCCCAAAGAAATTATTTTCACATCTGGTGGAACAGAGGGTGATAATACAGTGATGCAATCTGCTTTACATCAACTGAAAATTCGTCACTTTATTAGTTCTCCAATAGAACACCATGCAGTACTTCATCCCTTAGAACACATGGCTCAACAGGGGCATATAAAATTAGACTTGGTAAAAATACTTCCCAACGGTTTGCCCGACACAGACGATCTGAAACGTTTATTGAGCAGTAGTGATGAGAAAAAAATGGTGAGCCTGATGCATGTCAATAATGAAGTAGGGACCATATTAGACCTTGAGGCAGTTGGAAACCTATGTCACGAACACAATGCGTTATTCCATACAGATACCGTTCAGTCCATCGGTCACTTCTACTTGGACTTTGGAAAGCTTCCCGTAGATTTCGCTGTAGCCTCGGCACACAAATTTCACGGACCCAAGGGCGTTGGTTTTTTATATATTCAAAAGGATACGGGCTTAAGCGGTATACTTTTGGGGGGATCACAAGAGCGCGGAATGCGCGCAGGTACAGAGGCCGTTCATAATATCGTTGGTATGCAAGCTGCCTTTCAAATTTCCTGTCAACGTATGCAAGCAGATGCTTTATATATCAAGGGTTTAAAAAGCTATTGCCTAGCCCAATTACAAGCTGCCTTGCCCGGCACAACATTCAATGGTGCATCTGGCGATATTGAAAGCAGTACGTATACGATCGTAAATGCACGTCTGCCCATGGATGAGAAGAAAGCGCAACTCTTGGCTTTTAATCTTGATTTACAGGGCGTGTGTTGTTCTAAAGGCAGTGCTTGTCAATCTGGGAGCGAGGGGGGCTCTCATGTGTTGCAAAACTTGCTAACTGCTGAGCAAAACAAGGTGCCGTCCTTGCGTTTTTCTTTTTCAGCTCACAACACAAAAAAAGAAATTGACAAACTTGTTGATATTCTTGTTGACTATGTAAAAAGCTAAAATTTTGCTTTGATTTTGATATTGAATACACGCGGAGTCATGTAGTTGGCAACGGCAAATTGACGTTGTGTATAGACATCTCTTACCCAAGTATTGGTAATCGCGTTTTGTACATTGAATATATTGAAAATTTCGACCCCAACTTCTAGTTCCTTAAATGCATTGAAGGTATTTCTAAAACGGGTGTCGTCTTTTATGACATACAAAAAGCCAATATCGGCACGTTTGTAGTTGCGCAATCTGTTTTGATAATTGTAGGCGTCAGCATAGCTAGGAGAGCCGCCTGGAAGACCAGTGTTGTAAACCAAATTTAAGTTCATTTTTAAGAATGGTAACCTAGGTACATAGTCTTGAAAAAGCATGGCAAATTTTAATCTTTGGTCTGTAGGTCTTGGTATATCTCCACGATTATTTTGATTCTCAACTGCTTTTAATAGCCCCACGCTTATCCAAGATTCAGTGCCTGGAACAAACTCACCATTTAGGCGCATATCTAAGCCGTAAACTTTAGCCTTTGTGTCGTTATTCGCTGCATACCGAATGCGTACATTTTCCAAGGTATAGGGGTTGACATCCCACAAGTATTTATAGTATGCAGAAGCTCTAAATACAAACGGCCTTTTCCAAAGTTGAAATGTTCGATCCTGACTTACTACTGCATGAATAGATTGTTGTGGCTTTACGGATGGATTTATCTTACCGTCAATACCCCTTAATTCTTTGTAAAATGGGGCTTGGGTGTAATTTCCAACTGATAAACGCGTTACTATATTAGGGTTGTTTACAGGTTGAAAACTCAATTGCGCACGTGGGCTAACAAATGTACTACCAGAATTGCTAAAGTTTGACAGGTTCCAATGGTGTACCCGAATTCCAGCCGACAACCATGCTATTTTTTTTCCCATCAAAAAACGATTATTCCATTGTAGGTAGCCTGAAATTCTGTTGAGCGTACTATGTTGGGTAGCCCTTATGTTATTGAACAAAGTCAATGGTCCTTCAAATGGTTCATAGGGTTGGTTGTTTTTAGCAGTGATGTGTGGTGGACGTATAGAAAAGCCTGCAGAGTCTATTTTTTCCCACTCAACTATTCGATCGCGTATGTCTTCAGATTTTAATGACACACCCCATCGTAATTCCTGCTTGTCTAGCTGATGTTTTCCAGAAATATTTACAGATGTTATGAGAGCATCAAAATCGTTTCTTCCATGTGTATGCTGACTGCCAATACCCTCTGCAAAGGATATGTTACCTAGGTCTTCAGAGCCAATCTGCGTATTTGGTGTGCCAAGCAAATATTGCCCAATAATGTCAAAATACTCTTGCTCTTGGGTATGATAAATAGAAGTTGTCAAAACATATTGGTTGTTTTCAGATGGCTGATAAGTGGCCTTTAGTGCACCCAAATAAGTTTGGTAAATATCTTCTTCACTACCCTCATAATAAACCAATAGCGCACGTGGATCACTGGCAGTTCCAAAATTTGTTTGTCTAGTTTGGGGTGCGTAATTATAAACGTTTCTAGAAACAGAACCTAGAAATTGAAATTTTAGCTTATCACTTTTTTGATAACTAATAAAGGATTGTAGATCAGCAAATGAAGGCTGGTATTGCGCACTGGTTTCCTTTTGGTTAACCAGCAATTGGTTGTCGCGATAGCGTGCGCCTACAATTGCAGACCACTTACCCTTCGTATTGCCATAGCTTATTCCACCTCCCAATAAACTCGCATCTACACGTAATACTTTTTGCGTTGGTGTTTTGTAGGTAATATCTAATACCGAAGAAAGTTTGTCGCCAAAACGTGCTTCGAAACCACCAGCCTTAAACGATACTTGTTGAATGAGGTCGGGATTTAAAAAGCTTAATCCTTCTTGCTGTCCAGCACGGATTAGGGTTGGCCGATACACTTCGATTCCATTTACGTAAACCAAATTCTCATCATAATTTCCTCCTCTAACAGCATATTGCGTACTGAGTTCGTTATTTGAATTTACCCCTGGTAAGCTTAAGAGTAAGTTCTCAACGCCCGCATTTGCACCAGGAATACTACGTACTGTTTCAGGGGATAAGACAGTTACCCCACTAATTTTGGAAGACTGATTTCCCATGACTACTACTTCGCCCATTTGTGCGCGTTTGGTGTTCATTACAGGGTGGAATTCTTGAACGGTATTGGGTTGCGGAGTAATGGTTACTACTACCTTTTCATGAGCAATATGAGAGAAGCTGACTACAAATTTTGTTTCAGCGGGTAAATTCAATTGATAAAAACCGTTCTGGTTTGTGGTGGTGCCAAAGCCCGTATTTGTGCTTACCGTCACATAGGGTATGGGTTCTTGCTTATCATTAGTAATGATACCTTGTAGAGTAGTGTTTTGCGCATGTAAAACGAAATGACAACTTAAGTAGTATAGGAAAGCAAGCGCTAGTTTTTTCATTCTTTACGATAAAACGTTGTTTCAAATGTAGTATTGTTACCGACTTTATCCCAAACAATTAGCTTTAATTTATGTTTTGTTTTTTTAAGTTTTATAGGATCTCGAAATCGAAATGTGAGTTCTTTTTTCTTTTGCTCGTATTCAAACAGAACCCATTTGTCGTTTAAATAGCCCTCATAGCGATCTATTCCAGCGCCTTTGTCATCTATCGTAAAGCGGATGTCTTTTACAAGTGAAATCCACCGATCACTGATTTTCTTTTGGTCTACAATAGTAGGAGGGATACTGTCAATCAGTACCGTTATAGCTCCTGTACTTTTCAGCTTTGCCGAAAACTGTCCTTTCTTGTTTTTATTTGCCACATACCCCCAGCGCTTACTCCGCTTCAAGGCCAAATAAGCTCCTTTGGGTGTATTTTCTTTTTCCAATGTTAATGTGTATGGCTTTTCAAAATAAGCGTAATCGTTAGAGATATTGAGTGTGTCTCCGTCCATTTCAATGTTTAGCGGGGTGGGTTGACTAAAGGTTTTTTGGTTTATATACAAGCTGTAGTCTTGTAACTCGAACATATAATCCCTTTTGGGATAAATCATTTTTCCTGGCAGTGGAGATTTTTTTGTCACCCACACTTCTTCAGCTTTTCCTTCTATGGGTATGTGTAAATACACCTTATTACCAGCGACATCGCGCAACTTTACGGTATATGTTAACTGCGCACCCGCTTCAACATCAATAAGACCATTGTTTGTGTACTTGGCAAAGGCAACGGGTGTTTTATGGGAATTAAAAAGTTGCATCACTTTCTTATTTGCGTCTACATATAGCGGATAGTCTATTAACTTGTGCATTTCAATGGTGTCGTCAAATGAGAGTGTGTCAAATTGAATTTTAAATCGTGGGGTGCTGTCAAGAGTGGCATCAATTTTAAAGGCACCATTTTTAAAAAAAGAATCATTTTGCCTGTCAAAATGCTCTATACCAAAACCAATAGTTCCTATGGCCGTAACCTTATCGGCAATATATACACTATCATTCTTTTGGGTTATGGGCAACTGAATTTGCTCTTCTGATCTATTGATAACACCATCAATGGGATAGCCAATAAGTTGTACTATTATGGGCTTTCGTGTGTCTGCGATATTGCTATTGACAAGTAGCGGATTGAATGGAATTTGGTTTACGCTTGTTCTGAGCTCAAAATGTAGGTGAGGGCCAAAAGACGAGCCAGTATTCCCTGAATATCCAATAAGTGCTCCTTTTTTTATGGGCATTTGATCAGGCTCAGGATAAAACTCAACAGTGTAGCTTTTTTGTTCATATTGTTTTTTACGAACATGTTGTATAATATCTGGACTGTAGCGTTGCAGATGCGCATAAACACTAGTCACGCCATTGGGATGATTGATGTACACAGCTTTTCCATAACCGCCTTGTTGAATTTTAATACGCGACACATAGCCGTTTGCAACGGCACGTAATGGCAATCCTTCTTTGCCTTGGGTGCGAATGTCAATTCCTGCGTGGAAATGTGTACCTCGAAGTTCTGCAAATGTTCCAGACAATTGAATAGGGATGTCGACGGGTGAGCGGTAGTATTGCGCATAAATAAAGCGTATTACTAACAAAGTGGATAGTAAGATTGAGCGTTTCATGTTTTCAAAGGTAAAATATTATGAAGCAAATTGAGAATGGGAATTTGTTAAATGTCAATAGCTTAGGTACATTTGAAAGGAATTTAATTAAATGGACAACGCCACTACCGCTGTTTTGGATAAATTAGAAAATCAACTTCATGAGTTGGTTGAAAAAATGCATCAATTGCAGCAATCAAAAGCTGCTTTAGAAGCTTCTTTACTTGAGGTCCAATCTAAACTTAAGGTTAAGCAAGAAGATGCGCAAGAGTGGAAAGAAAAATACGAAGCCTTGAAATCCGTTCAAGGCATGAAAACGGACAATACCGCAGCTAAAAAGCGCACCTTACACCACATAGATGCGTTAATAAGCGAAGTAGATGCTTGTATTGCGCAAATTAAAATAGAGGACTGATGCAAAAAATTAAACTTTCTATTGCCGATAGGGTATATCCATTAAGTGTACCAGAAGGCGAAGAGGCTATTCTACGTGAAGCTGCAAAAAGCCTAAATGTGATGGTAGATCATTTTGAAAAAAACTATGCAGTAAAAGACAAGCAAGACGTTTTGGCCATGTGTGCCCTTCAAATTGCTGTACAGTCCAGTAAGGAAGCAGACGCCAATACGACATCGCAAAGCGATGTTCACAAAAAAATTGTACTTTTATCAAAGTATTTAACGGAGCAATTAGCTTCCTAAATACCAAAAATACCTACCCTACATAAGGTACATTTTTTGATAAACTCAACGCTAATTTAATTCGAAGAGGTGAGTTTTGGGTGCACAAGCAAGCCGTTTTATGCGGATCCTTAAACACACAGGTAGCCTCAAACATGTTTAATTCGAGTTTATGCAAAACTTGCCTGGGGTAGGTTTTTTAATAATTGGCAGGTAATTTATTTTTCTCGAACAATTTGTGAATCCAGAGGATAATAACCCCAAAGGCAACTGCTGAAATAATAAGCAATACATTTTGAAGCCCTGAAACGCTAAAGGATAACTTGACCAAAATGGTCGAGATTACAAATCCAGAGTTGCGAATAACCTTGTTGAACTTATCCGTATGTGCAAATGAAAACAACACCAAAAGCACATCTACCAAAATTAACACGGTAAAGAAGTCATCAAAAAATACTGCATTAACGTCAAGCCCTGAAGCAATTCCTTGCTCAAGTTCAGATACTTGCGATGCCCATTCGAATACATTGAACAATGCGATGATGATGAATGTTGGCACCAACAAAACAGCCAATGATTTCTTAAACTTGATAAAACGAACAAGTTCCGGACGAGTTTCGGTTAACTTTAATAGTTTTCTTACCCTAAACTTATTCATGCTGTAAAAAAAGTGAATAAGTAAAAACAGGATCACAGTAGCAATGATGTCATATATAAATTGCAGGTTTTGTGCACTTTCAAACCAGTTGCCATCCAACGAAATGTTGGATAAATCTTTATACAATCTTCGAATGACGATAAGCATGATGATTTCATATTGCTTTCCAATATAGATGGTCATCGACTTTGGTAAATAATAAATCAGCAAGTATACCTCATAAACAAGGATAAAGGAGAATGGTGTATATATAGCCGAAATAGGATTCGTAAACAACTCGCCTGTGATGGCAATTCCAAGAAGGCCAAGGTCGTTTAGCGTAATCACAGCCAAGTGAAGCAAAAAGCTTACAATGGCAAGATTTATGATGAATTTTTCACTTAACTTTTTGGTTTTTTCATCCAAAAGTTTTGCATAGAACAGCTCGAACATGTAGTTAAAATTTCTTCAATATATAAATTTTGTTCCACTATGGTGTAACAATTCTTTGTCTTACTGTATCTTTGATTCAAATTATTACAATGGAATCATTCGAACAAATTAAGTCTCATATCGAGTCGTTAGGCTTCAATGTGGTAGCGCATGATTTTTCGCGTCCATGGGGCGGTTTTCTGGTTGTAGATGAGGCACAAGCACAAGACTTTGCCAATCAGTTTTTTTCTGGATTAGATGTGGATTCAATTCGTATTGGAGGAAAACTAAGTCCTAAAATATTGATTGTTTCACCTGACGTAAGACTGTCATGGCAATACCATCACAGACGTGCTGAAATATGGCGTGTTTATAGAGGAACTGCTGGTATCATACGCTCTGATACCGACGATATAGGCGAACTAGAAGTGCTAAATGAGGGCGATCAAGTTCGATTAAAACAGGGTGAACGACATCGTTTAGTAGGGTTGTCTTCGCGTGCCTTGGTGGCAGAAATATGGCAACACACAGATCCCGAAAACCCATCTGATGAGGACGATATTGTTAGGGTTTCTGATGATTTTGGAAGATAAAAATGTATACCTTTTCTAATCGTTTCGTTTCTGTAGAGGCATTGCAACAAAAGCTTGCAGCTTATTCAGATGAAGACTTACGAGCACCCATTGAAGGAAAATGGAGTGTATTGCAGCATCTATATCATTGCTGGTTGGTAGAAAGAGGTGTGTTAGCCTACATTAAGCTTAAAACTCAAGACCTACAGGCTTTGGAAAACGTACGTTTGTTAACCCGATTGCGATTCATCCTTTTTTTTGCACTATTAAAATTAGGATTGTTAAAAGTTAAAGCGCCAAAAATAGTGGAGGTATTCCCCGAAAACATGGATCAAAAGGATTTATATGAGCGCCTTTCTAAAACCCGAGAAGAAGCTGATTTGTTTTTTGCAGCACTCCCTGAAACCGCAGCTCGCAAAGGAATTTTTAAGCATCTGTTCATAGGGCGTTTAAACAAAAGCTTAACTCAGAAATTTATCAAACTTCATTTAGAGCACCACCTTAAACTTTGCGGACTATAGCCCAATCAAGTAACCTAAGGAAATAGAAAAATAGCCGTTGTTGTTTGGTTTGTCTTCACCAGGAAGGGCATTTGGCATTGCATAGGTGTAGTCAATTTCAAAATCCCATTTACCAAAATCAAATGCGATCGGAATACTCACTTCTGTATTCAAAAGCTGGAACACATCGGTACTTACTTCTTGGAATTGAAAAGTGCCAATGCGTACCAATTCAGTTACCGTTTGATTTCCCCAAAAGATACCAACCCTAGGTTCAATGGATATATCTAGCGATTTGCTTTCTAACAGATCAATGTTGAAGTAGGTGTTGTTGGATAAATAACTTGAACGGTTCCCCCCAAATAAATAACCGCCAGAAAGTGTGTTTCTAAACCACTTAGCGCGATAACTTAAGCTGAGTGAAACACGTTGATTGTTAAGATCTGCAACGTCTTCTGTAAAGGTGGTATAGGAATAGACTCCCGTTGCTAAAATCGACTTTTTCTTGTTTAAGTAGTTTGAGTAACCACCGCTAAAGGTGATAAAATCCCACTGTGGATCAACCTCGCTATAATAACCCGAACCTATATTTAAAAAAAAGTTATTCGAGTCTATATAGCTAATGGCCGGAAAAAAACTGTACTGCTCAACCCCAAAATCACGTCCCGAAAAGAGTGTTTTGGTATTGTAAAGCGTGTTGATGTAAAGAAAATCTTGCTTTTTAAGATCAAGCACCATGGATTCAATCGTCAAACTGTCTGTGGGGAAGAGTTCATCTAAAATGGCATCAGCTTCGGACTTAACGCGCTCTTGCGCTAAGACCAAAGCTGGAATGCATGCTACAATAAATTTTAGTTTTCTCATTAAAATAGATAATAGGGGCAAAGCCCCCATTCTCATCCTTTTTTCTTTTTCCTTCTCTCTTTAATATTTTCTTTTCGTTCTTTAAGCTGTTCCTTGCGGTCTTTCATATTTACTAAGCGCTTTTTTATTTTTTTTCTGCGCTCTTTCATCACCTGTTTTTGTTCGTCTGTAATGGTTGCGCGGAAAGCATCTCTTAAGGCTTTAATTTCACTGCGATTGGCTTCCATCATCGCTTTTTGCGCATCAGAAAAACTTGCACTTAGTGCTTCTCTACGTTCTTCTTTGCTAAGCTCTTTGTTCTGCATAATAGCAAGTTGCTCATCGGTAAGTGAACTTTTAAATTCTTCGCGATTTTCTTTCACTGCAGCTTTTTGTGCTTTTAACATTTCAATCTGCTCAGGGGTGTAGATTTTTTCTTTTTCCTGTGCTCTGTCTTGTGCTACTGCGAACTGACCAACGGCCATTGCAGCAAGTATAAGGGTGATTTTAGCTGTTTTCATTTTTCTATTTTTTTGTGTTTGATCTTTAGACCTGCTGTTTTGTAAAAAGTTTTATTAGACCTCGCTAAAAACAAATTTTTCATCGAACCAATCATCAAAAGCTTCGTCACTCACTTCTAAAGATTCAATGGTTAGCTCCTCAAATGTATTTATTTCGTAATTGGTGAGTTGTTGCTTTTGATTCAATAAGAACACAAATGCCATAATGCCAAGTACAGCAGAGGCGAGTATGGTCTTCGTGCCAAAAAAGACAGATGTCTTTTTTTCTTCTTTATGCAAGAAATGTAGCATATCTCTTTTTGAAGACTCAAAGTAGCCTTCGGGCACTTCGTAGCCCAGTTGTTCTTTATGTATATGTTTCGAATTCATACGGTTGCTTTTACATGAATTATAATTTTTTCTTTGGCAGCATAGAATGCTGTTTTTATGGAATTTTTATTCCATGTTGTGATTTCAGCGATTTCATCAAATGTGAGTTCGTCAAAATATTTCATTTGAAAAATGCGTTGTTGCTTTTCAGGGAGTTTAAGCAAAGATTCATGAAAGGCATAGCTTACAGAGTCTAGATCAAAATAGGGATCAGCAGTGAGTTTGTTTAGATGATCTGTTAAATCCCCTTCGCCATTGGTGTACTCTTGTTTCTGTTGCTTTTGGAGTAACCTCATAGACTCGTTATACGCAATTCGAAAACACCAGGTTTTAACACTACTTCGAAATTTAAAAGATTTTAATCCCTTAAAAATTCTGATGTAGGTATTTTGAAGCACATCATCGGCATCTTGATGCTTCCTGACAAGTTTTCGTATGTGCCAATAGAGCATCTCGTGATACAGTTCTGAAATGGCACTAACCGCCCTATCATACTGCTTGTTTTTAAGTTGATCAATGATGTGGTTTTCCTGCTGCAAGACGCATCTTTAGTCATTAGACCTAATAAAAGTAAAAAAGTTTTAACTAATCTTTAAATTAATTGAGCGTTGCCTTCGTTGAAGGATTCCTAGGTGGTGTTTGTTTTGCTTTGGAGTTGTCTGACGGGTATTGGCTTAACCAAAATCCAAAAAAACCCTCATAAAGAGGGTTTTTAGTAGCGAGAGGGAGACTTGAACTCCCGACCTCCGGGTTATGAATCCGACGCTCTAACCGGCTGAGCTACCTCGCCAAAACGGCGCAAATATAACAATTTGTTTTTCCATTTTATCTTGGTTTTTCAATCATTTCTTTTAAAGGTCATCATAAATCTATATATTGGACATTTTATTACTTATGTCAAAAATACAATTCGAGATTGAATTTGTTATTCAAGCCTCCCCGCAGCTTCTCTATCAGTACATGCACACCCCATCTGGTCTCTCAGAATGGTTTGCTGACAATGTCAATGCACGAACAGAGAAATATACCTTTTTTTGGGATGACTCTGAAGAAGAGGCACTTCTTCTCAAAAAGAAGGCAAATGAATTTGTTCGCTTTCGCTGGTTAAACGGCGATGATGATCAGGACGATTGTTACTTTGAAATGCGCATCGTGGTAGATGAAATCACCAAGGACGTTTCTGTGGTGGTTACGGATTTTGCCGATGAAGATGAAGTTGAAGAAACCAAAATGCTTTGGGAAAGCCAAATAGGTGATTTAAAACAAGTTTTAGGTTCTTCGTAATATGATAAACCATAACGGCGCGCTTACTTCAACTCAGTCGCCTGTTTTTACAGTACACAATCGTGGTTTGCTTTACGGAGATGCAGTCTTTGAAACTTTGCGCTACAGCCAAGACCATATTCATTTTTGGGAAGACCACTATTTTAGGCTTATGGCTGCGATGCGTATTTTTCGCATGGACATACCGATGACCTTTACCCCAGAGTTTCTGGAGCAAGAGTGTTTGCGCGTGATAGAAGCCCAAAGTGAAATAGCAGCAGCATGGCGTATCCGTTTGACCGTTTATCGAAAAGATGGGGGTGCTTATTTGCCAAACACAAGAGAAGTTGGTTATGTAATAGAAGCTAAAGCACTTGACTCAGCATATTACTTGGCTGCTGAAACATATAAAGTTGAGTTGTTTAACGACTACTATTTGCAAAAAAGTATGTTATCAAACCTCAAGTCTAACAACAAAGCATTGCAAGTTATCGGTAGTATTTTTATGCAAGAACAAGGCTTTGATAATGGTATATTGGTTAATGATGAAAAGGAAGTTGTTGAATTTCTCAATGGCAATCTTTTTGTCGTAGAAGATGGAAAACTTCTTACACCGCCTATAACTTCTGGATGTTTGGATGGCATTATGCGCAAGCAAATCATACGAATTGCTAAAAAATTAGAAGTTTCTTGTGTGGAAGAGCCCATTTCGCCTTTTGACTTACAGCGAGTGCAAGAACTCTTTATGACCAATGCAATTGTTGGAATTCAACCAGTTAGTAGCTATCGCAGGACAACGTATGAAAAGTCCATAAGCCAAAAACTTCAACAAGGACTTTTTGATTGGGTTAATTCAAGCCAGGATGCTTAGGTGCAGTAGCATATAAGGCGTATTCACCTCCCAAGTCTCGCATGATGTTTCCCCAAAGCTGCTCCTCCTTCTCAAAAATATTATAGCTGTTTTTAATCAACAGCCAGCTTTTTTCATTGTATTCCTGTCGTAGTTGCCCTTTGCCCCATCCGCTATATCCCAAAAAAAACCGTAGCTGATGAGGAGCTATTTTTTTCTTGATTATTGCTTCTTGAAGTGTCTCCAAGTCACCACCCCAAAACAAGTTGTTTCCAATGGCTTGAGCATTGGGCAAATCTTTCAGGGTATGTATGTAAAACAAGCTATCGGTATCTACGGGTCCACCTTGATAAATGGGCAAGTCTATGGTTAGCTCAGGAATCAATTCATTTAAACTGTAATGGGTGGGTTGGTTTACAACAAAACCCAACGAACTGTCATTATTGTGATCTGCCATAAGAATCACGCTTCTGCCAAATGCGGGGTCCCCTAGAAGAGATGGATGCGCAATAAGTAATTTCCCAATCATGATATAAAACGAGCAGTTGTGGAAAACATAAACCCATTTAATAATGCTCTAGTTTCCATACTTTTTTTGTTAGGTAATTGCAGCTTATTTATATAAATATATCCGTCTGCAACACTTACGTAAAGTTCCTTGTTTTTTACTGTAATGTGTCCAGGCTTTTCCTTGGGTGTTTCTGAAACAAAGTGTGCGTCATGGATTTTTACCTGTATGGTTTCCGCATTATTTTCCATCAAAGTCCATGCTGTTGGAAATGGATTTAGTCCACGGATAAATTGCACGATGTGTTGCCCCGGCTGACACCAGTCAATTTGGGTATTCTCCCTTTTTAGCTTTGGCGCTGCCTTTATGGTTTCTGTTTCTTCCTGCGGTATGGGCTTTAGGGTTCCCGATGCCAATCCATCTAGAGTAGCGATGATCAGTTCGCCAGCGTGAGTTTGCATACGTTCACTTAATATGCCCATGGTATCTTCAGGTAATATATCCAGCTTTTTTTGAAGTAAAATGGCACCTGTGTCAATTTTATCATCAATTAAAAAGGTTGTGAGTCCAGATGCTTGCTCCCCATTTATTATGGACCAATGTATGGGCGCAGCACCTCGATACTGGGGTAGGAGAGATGCGTGTAAGTTAAAAGTCCCTAATTTTGGTAACTCCCAAATTACTTTTGGCAACATTCTAAAGGCAACAACAACAAAAACATCTGCATTCAATGCGGCAAGTTGCGTAACCGTTTCCAGTGATGATAGTTTTTCAGGTTGATAAAGCGGAATATTGTATTCAAGTGCGACATCTTTTACAGCTGAGTACCGCATTTTTTTTCCACGTCCAGCGGGGCGATCAGGTGCGGTAACAATACCAACAAGCTTGTGCTGGCTTTCCACTATGCTCTGAAGTCCAGACACCGCAAAAGCGGGAGTTCCCATAAAAACAACACGTAAGGATTTACTCATATCAGCTTGTATTGGTTTGGTATTTCTTGTATTACCATTTCTTCAGCACACATTTCGTCTAGGGCCAGCGCCAGCTGTACTCTGTCAAATGGCGCAACCTCACATAACTGTTCCAAAGATAGTGTATCTTCAGAGGAGAGTGTTTTTATTAGGTATCGGATTGTTTTGGCTGTTGGACTTTTTTTATCTAAACAGTTAGAGCACTTGCCACAATATTTTTTATGGGTCTCACCAAAGTAATTCAATAATTTTTTTCGATAGCAAGTATTGGCAGTTACGTATTCCCAAACGGCACCAGTCAAACGCTTTTTTTCTTTCATAATTGCATTTAATTGATGGAATACAGGCATTAAGCTTATGCTATCTTCTCTGGGAGCATGAAACGTAATCCCACTATCTGCATGGAGTTGTTGTACTTCTGCATCTCCTTGTTTTTCTAATTGCTTTAGGCACGCGATAGCATTGCGTAAACCCACGCCGCTTTTCATTGCTATATTGTCTAAGCTGATGTCTTGAAAGCGTTCAGTAATACCACCTATGTTTCGCAATAAATAATCCACCAATATATGCTCTTGCTTTAAGTGTTTGTGCAGTAATTTTAAGGTAGTTTTTGGTTTGTCATACTGAGTAAGTGTAAGTAACTGCCCACGCTCCAATACTTTGAGTACATGATAGGTGGTTCTGAGCTTTAATCCATAGCGTTCACAAAAAAGAGCGTGATTAAACACCAAAATATCATTTGGTTTTTCGCCATAGGCGATGTCAAAATAATGGCATAGGTGCTTGTATGTTTTCTTTATGACCGTAGCGCTTGGGATACTAATGGTTGTGCTGTTCCACAGCTTTTGGTCATCTCCATCTTCAACAAGCAAGGTGGCTTTTGCGGCACCTCCGTCTCTACCACAACGTCCAATTTCTTGATAGTATTGCTCCATACTAAAGGGAAGCGTGGCGTGAACAACGCGTTGTATATTTGCCTTGTCAATCCCCATGCCGAATGCCGAAGTGGCTACCATGACAGGTGTTTTTTCTTGCATCCAATTTGAGATACGTTTTTCTTTAGTTAATACACCTCCGTGGAAAAAACCAGTCTGATGCCCCATATTGTTTAAGTGATTGCTTAAAAGTTCAACGCTTTTTCTTGTTCCGGCATACACAATTGCAGGCGTTCCTTTTGGTGCTAGTGCTTCTGAAATGGCTTCTAGCTTATTCGCAGTTCTAAGTACCCTAATTTCAATATTTTTTCTATCAAACGAATCTGTTATTTGCACGGGTTTTGCTAGCTCAAGTACGCTGCAAATATCTTCTTTAACTCTTTTGGTAGCCGTTGCGGTTAGGGCAATTGTTGGTGTGTTGTGGAGTCTGTTTTTTAATCTTATAATTTCCCGGTAAGTAGGTCTGAAGTCATGTCCCCATTCTGAAATGCAGTGGGCTTCGTCAATGGCCAGCAGACTGACTTGCATTTCAGATAACCGATCTTGAACTAATGGGTGTTGCGCCCGTTCGGGTGATAGGTATAAAAATTTAAATTCACCAAATTTACAATTGTCTAGTGCAGTAACTAGGTCATCTTCGCGCATAGGGCCGGACAGGTTCATGGCGCGAACCCCCTTTTTCTTAAGGCTTTCAACTTGACCGCTCATAAGGGCTATCAATGGACTTATAACAACACATACACCTGTTTTTGTAAGGGCTGGCAATTGGTAGCACAAACTTTTGCCACCGCCTGTTGGCAATACAACGAGGCAGTCTTTTGCGTCTAAAACGGCAGTTATGGCTTCTTTTTGTCCTTGGCGAAATTCCAAGACATTCCAATGGCTTTTTAACACATCATATATGTTATTTTTCATAGCAGATCTGAGATAAAACGAAGTCTTTCTTCAATACTAGCTTTTGGTACTTCGATACATTGCATGCCAAAATCGGTATAAGTCTCTACTAGCGCCTTATGAAAATGTTTTGCCTGCTCAAATACCTCTATGCGTTCTGCATCTTGTATATAAATCGCTTCCCATGGTGGAAATACAAAAACGGTATCATATAAGTAATTGCTGCAATCCTCCAACATACCACAAGGAACATCATCTCCAATAGCGTTTAGATAAGCTACAACATCGTGTATGCCCCTATCATAAACATGATTTATGTTTTTTGTATCCTCAAAATAGTCATGTAATCGGCGCTCAAAAAGGGCTTCGCTAAAAGCCAGTGGGTTGTCCAAGAAGGGTTGCTCGACTCCTTTGCCTTGCGCATCGCTTATGACATCTCTAGACACTTCTTCGAAACAGTGTATGTCTGAATGGTGAATGTGATTCATTAGACTCGTTTTGCCACTTGATGGCCCTCCAGTCAACACGATTCTTTTGTGTTCAAGCATACACAAATGTCGTTAATTGTTGCCTTATCTAAAACTGTATATTTGCCTAATGCAACAAAATTCTAAAGACGATTCGTTTTACGAGCGTTTTCATCAGCAATTATTAGAAAGCAATACATGGCCAGGTGTTTATGTCTTTAAATTTATTATTCCCTCTTCAGATTCGAATAAAGCGACGTTGTTGGCGTTGTTTGAAAACGAAAAAGTAGAGGTTAATGTTAGGGCTTCTAGCAAGGGAAAATATACCAGTATTTCCATCGCAGGAAAATTTGGAAGCCCCGATATTATCATTCAAAAACACAAACGAGCATCGAAAATCCCAAACATCATCCAACTCTAATTTATTTTTTATTAGTTTTACCTCATAAATTTCCCTCTTGATAGACAATCTTCAATACAACACCGAGCGTTCAATGCTAGCCATTCCTGAATATGGCCGCCACATTCACAAAATGATTCAGCAAGTTTTAGCTGAAGAAAACAAAGAAGAACGCAACAAACAGGCCCAAGCCATCATTGGTATTATGGGCAATCTAAACCCACACTTAAGAGATGTAGCTGATTTTCAGCACAAACTTTGGGATCAGCTTTTTATCATGTCCAATTTTGAATTGGATGTTGATGCGCCTTTCCCAAAACCTGATGCTGAAGTTCTTGCCGCTCCACCAACGCCATTGGCTTATCCGCAATCGTTTCCTAAATATCGTTTCTATGGAAACAACATTAAGGGCATGATTGACGTAATTGTTGACTGGGAAGAAGGAGACTTGAAAGAAGCTTTGGTCTATGTGATTGCGAATCACATGAAAAAATGCTTCCTCAACTGGAACAAAGACACCGTTGAAGACAAAGTTATTTTTGGTCATTTGGCCGAACTGTCAAACGGCAAAATTGTCATCAATACGGAAGACGAGGTATTGTCTGCTTCGGAAAACTTAATTCGCTTGACAAACAAGCGCTTTGCCAAGGGATCCAGAAACACTAAAAATAAGAATTACCGAAACCAAAAGCAGCGACGTAAATAAAATGGGTGCTTTTAAAGTTACTGGCGGTGTACCATTGTCAGGTTCCATACAACCTCAAGGAGCCAAAAACGAGGCACTTCAGATTTT
>JAQWKF010000060.1 GCA_029247985.1 Flavobacteriaceae bacterium | reverse complement strand
ATTTGATAGTAAATGGAGAACCTCAATTTTGGTTTCAGGTTTGATCACTTTCATTGCAGCAGTACATTACTACTACATGAGAGAGGCTGCTACTTCTGGAGGAGTAACAACTGAAATCCGTTATATCGACTGGATACTTACAGTACCGTTAATGTGTGTTGAGTTCTATTTAATTCTTAAGGCTGCTGGTGCAACAACCAAACACCTTAAGACTTTAATCTGGGCTTCACTTGTTATGCTTGTAACAGGGTACTTTGGTGAAGTTGCTGACAGTAGCACTGCTATGCCTGCATTATGGGGTCTTGCTTCTGGTATTGCTTATTTCTACATCGCTTACCTAATCAAGTATGGTGAGCTAGCTAAGCTTGCAGCATCTGCTGGTGGAGCGGTTGAGAAAGCACACAAGACATTAACACTATTTGTATTGATCGGTTGGGCTATTTACCCATTAGGTTATATGCTAGGTACTGCTGATGGTCAGTGGTATTCATTCATCACTGCTATCAATTTAGATATGGATGTTGTTTACAACATTGGTGATGCTATCAACAAAATTGGTTTTGGTTTAGTAGTATACGCTGCGGCGGTTGCTTCTAAAAAATAAGTAAAAACCTAAATAGTATTTAAAAAGCCTCGAAAATCGAGGCTTTTTTTTTTACATTCTTTCCGGAGCATCAATACCTAAAAGACCAAGGGCGTTAGCAATAACATCCGCTACAGCAGTACACAAAGACACCCTGAAGGATTGCTGGGTCTTATCCGCAACAAGGATGGGCACTTCTTGGTAGTATGAATTAAACTGCTTCACCAACTCATATAAGTAATTGGCAATCAATGCCGGGCTGTATTGCTTAGCTGAAGCTTCGATAGTAGAAGGAAATTGAAGTAAGGTCTTCAACACCGTCTTTTCTTTTTCGTGTAGTGAAGTGACCTCAGTCATATCAAAATCCGTTTCCGAAGACTTGCGTAAGATAGATTGAATACGCGCGTGCGTATATTGTATAAATGGGCCCGTATTTCCTGTGAAATCTACAGAAGCCTTAGGATCAAACAAGATGCGCTTCTTTGGATCTACTTTAAGGATGTAATATTTCAAAGCCCCCATGCCAATAGTGTGATAAAGCGATTCCTTTTCCGCTTCAGACAGTCCGTCTAGCTTTCCCAACTCTTGGGAAATCTGCTTGGCTGTATCTCGCATTTCGGTCATAAGCGCATCGGCATCCACTACCGTTCCTTCACGACTTTTCATCTTTCCGCTTGGCAAGTCGACCATACCATAGCTTAGGTGATGTAAATGATCTGCCCATGCATAGCCCAATTTCTTTAACACAAGGAACAATACCTTAAAATGGTAATCTTGTTCATTTCCTACCGTATAAACCATACCCTTCATATCGGGGTGATCGGCATAACGCAGGCGTGCTGTGCCAAGGTCTTGTGTCATGTATACGGAAGTTCCATCAGAACGAAGCAGTAGTTTTTCATCTAAACCTTCGTCAGTTAAATCTATCCAAACAGATCCATCTGATTTTCTGAAAAACACGCCTTTATCAAGCCCTTCCGTGACAATTTCTTTCCCCAATACATAGGTATTGCTTTCATAGTAGTAGGAATCGAAGTGAACCCCCAAACGTTTGTAGGTTTCATCAAAACCTTCGTACACCCAAGCATTCATTTTTTCCCACAAAGCAATAACAGCTGCGTCTTTTTTCTCCCAACGGATTAGCATATCCTTGGCCTGTAACAAGATCGGGGCTGTGTTTTTAGCCGTTGCTTCATCACAACCAGCAGCCATCATATCCGCTATTTCCTTTTTGTAATGTTGGTCAAAAAGCACATAGTATTTACCGACTAATGCATCGCCCTTTAACTTGGCAGTTGTTGGCGTTTCGCCATTTCCAAACTGCTCCCATGCTACCATAGACTTGCAGATATGAATTCCCCTATCGTTGATAATTTGAGTGGTGTGTACGTTTTGGCCGTTGGCAGACAATATGTTGGAAACCGAAGCCCCTAATAAATTATTTCGAATATGACCAAGGTGTAGTGGCTTGTTGGTGTTTGGCGAAGAATACTCAACAAGTATTTTATCAGCAGCTACATCAACATTTTTAATTCCAAAATGTGAGTTGGCATGAATATCTTTTAATGCTTTGATGTAATATGCTGGTGATATTTGAATATTTAAAAAACCTTGTACTACATTATAAGAAGCTATTTCCGCAACTTCCGCTTGAAGATAATCGCCTAACTCCGCTGCCAAATCAGCAGGTTTTTTAGGTGCCAATTTCAATAGTGGAAATACAACAACAGTCAAATCTCCTTCAAATTGAGGTTTAGTGGGTTGAATTTCAATGCTGCCTACTGTTTTATCGTATTGTTTGGCAAAGTATGCAACAAGCTGTTCTTTAATGATATGATCCATATACGTATATCATGTGCAAAGATAAGGGATTCCAACAGGTTGCAACGCATTTATCCTATCTTTGTAATATGCTAGCAAATGTATC
>JAQWKF010000049.1 GCA_029247985.1 Flavobacteriaceae bacterium | reverse complement strand
GGCAGTTTTGGCCATGCGTAAGTTAGCAGTAGCCTCAATTCCTTTTCTGTCTACACGGCCGATATTTCTAAAAAAATTTTGCCCCGGAAAAGTGCTAAGCTCGTAAGATAAAATTTCATCTTGTGTTGTTGTTGTATACAGCACAAGAGAAGCATCAATTTTTTTTGCTTTAAGGAGCATACCCACTTCTATTTCTTGTGATTTTTGAGGTGTTAACTTGTCGTTAAATCCAGTTTCCCCTGTCGGGTTTGCAGACAATTCATTGAGTGATGGTGTCTCAAAACCTGTTCCCCAACGGATATAACTACTGAGGCTGGGGGAGATGCTATAAAATGCTGCCAGCGAAGGTGAGTAGGCAGTTAGCCTTTTTTTATCTGAGTTACTACCCATATAATCAGCAAGTTGAATACGATGAGTGTCGGCACGAAGTGAGCCACGAAGTCGCCAATCCCTGAAGGTTAATTCAACAATTCCATAGGCGCCAAGTGTGTAAAAACGCTCGCTTTGGTCTAGTGTAGTGGCTCCTCTTTCTCCTAAGATGTTTTTAAATCTTTTTCTTCCGTCTCTCTGAGCTGCAGCTTCAACGCCATATTGCCATAACCATAGCTTACTACGTCCGTCTTTCTGCATGCCAAAACCATAGTAACTACGACCCAAATCAATTTGCCCTCCAAATTCAAAAGGCAGTTTCGCAGCTAGGTTGCGCTTGGCTAAAAAGCCATAAGTAGTCCATTTTTTGTTTTGCCAACGGGCTGTCAATTGATGCTGTTTGACCTTTTCGCCTGCTTTGTAGTCTAAGTTCCGCTGTCTTGCCTGACTGCGATTTTCTCTTACTTCAGCGGCGGTGAGTCCACCAGCATCCAAAGCCAAAGGACTATTGAAATAATTATAAGTAACAGTGAGTTTGTTTCCGTGGGTGTTTATAAACGTATTGGATAGGCTTATTAGGCTGTTTTCATAACCACTCCAATGTCGATAGCCGTGGTATTTTTTGTGTTCAGCAACCGCACGAAAAAGATTTTTTTCACTCTTGGAATCATAGCTGCCAACCAAGTGCTGACTGGCGAAATCTCCGAAAGTTGCGGTAAGTGTTTTTTTAGGTTTAATCGGTGAGCTTTTGAGCATGATAACCCCTCCAGATGCATTGCCATATAGTCCACTAGATATACCTCGAATAACTTCAATTGTCCCCATGGAAGATAATGGAATGTGGTCCAGTTGAGTTTGTCCATCGGGTGTAGTCATGGGGATGCCATTCCATAAAACTTTAATGCCGCGGATGCCGAAAGTGGCGCGAGTACCGAACCCACGAATTGAAATTCGTGTGTCTTGGCTAAAATTTTGCTGACTGCTGACAAATAAACTAGGTACGCCCTGTAATAACTCCCCTATATCTTGCTTTAGCAGTAGGCTGTCTTGTGCAATATCTGTTTGGCTAATAGGTTGTATACTGCTTTGAATACGTTGTGCACGTATGACCACTTCTTCTAACTGTCGCACTTGCGCAAGGCTTAGCGTTGAACTTAGTACTATCAAGTATAAAGCCCTATACATCTTTGATGTAAAGATCAATCAAGCCTGCTGGTGTGTCAACATATATGGATTTCGCATCCCTTTTGACTTCCAAAATGATTTCATCAACTATTGGAATTAAAGCAATCTTCTCCCCAATGGAAACTTCTATAGTTGCCTGCGCCGTATGTTCATTAATAGCTACAACGGAACCAATCTTACCCAAGTTTTTATCTATAACATCAAAACCGATGATTTCGTGGTAATAGAATTTTTTTCCACTAAGTTTAGGAAGCTTAGTTAGTGGTAAATATGCCTTTGACTTAAGTATTAGATTGGCATCCTCTTCATTATCGACATCCTCCAAGCGAAGACGCAATAGTCCAGGCTTGTGCATGGAACACTTTTC
Organism: Flavobacteriaceae bacterium; assembly: GCA_029247985.1. Classification (GTDB taxonomy): domain Bacteria; phylum Bacteroidota; class Bacteroidia; order Flavobacteriales; family Flavobacteriaceae; genus UBA7446. Next base: position 11,054 of record JAQWKF010000049.1, on the reverse strand, counting down.
AACAAAAAAAGGGATAAGCGCATTGTTTTGAGCTATAAATAGACTATCAAGGGATTGATATAACTCTGGCTCGTCAGTATCTAGCTTTAGGAGTACTTCGCCTTTGAAACTATATTTACCGACAACTGTTCCAAGAAAAAAACAGTCTTCGAAACGCATGAATTGGTGTTATTCTGACTTCTCGTCAGCCTCAGGTGCAGCTTCTTCTGCAGCAGCTTCAGGTGCAGCTTCTTCTGCAGCAGCTTCAGGTGCAGCTTCTTCTGCAGCAGCTTCAGGTGCAGCTTCTTCTGCAGCAGCTTCAGGTGCAGCTTCTTCGGCAGCAGCTTCAGGTGCAGCTTCTTCTGCAGCAACCTCAGGTGCAGCTTCTTCTGCAGCAGCCTCAGGTGCAGCTTCTTCTGCAGCAGCTTCAGGTGCAGCTTTTTCGGCAGCAGCCTCAGGTGCAGCTTCTTCTGCAGCAGCCTCGGGTGCAGCTTCTTCTGCAGCAGCTTCTTCAGCGGCGGCAGCTTCTTCAGCGGCAACAGCAGCCTCTTGTTCTGCAATTGCAGCTTCTGCATCAGCCTTACGCTTTTCGCTAACTTCTTTTTCAGCAGCAATCATTTTAGCTTTCTCGTCGGCCTTAGCTTTAGAAAGTTTTTCAATATTAGCATTGTTACGCGATGCTTTATCAGCTAACCAGGCTTCGAATTTTGTTTCAACATCTTCTTCTTTAAGCGCACCCTTTTGAACACCATTAACAAGGTGATTTTTCAACATAGCACCTACTTCTGATAGTAAGTTGCGGGCTGTGTCTGTCGGTTGTGCTCCATTTTGAAGCCAATTAACAGCGCTATCAACATCTATTTTTAATGTTGCTGGATTGGTGTTGGGATTATAAGTACCTAATTTTTCAAGGTAGCGACCATCTCGCTTTGAACGTGCATCTGCTGCAACTACCCAATAGAAGGGTTTTCCTTTTTTACCGTGTCTTTGAAGGCGAATTTTTACTGACATATCAAATTAAATTTTTGGGTGCTAAACCCTGGTTATTAATGCGTGGCAAATCTACACTATTTTTTGATTTTACCAAACGTTAATAACTTCATATTCATTGGGGTATATTTTACATGCGAACTTCACTAAATTAGTTGGCTAATCTGTTACCATGTTTTTAGTCTTTGATACCGAAACTACAGGCTTACCCAAACGCTGGAATGCGCCTATTTCAGATCATGAAAATTGGCCACGATGTGTTCAGATTGCATGGCAACTTCATGATGACTTCGGCAACTGTACTGAACACAAAGATTATATTGTTTACCCCGAAGGCTTTGATATCCCATACGAGTCTGAACAAATACACGGGATTAGCACCGCGCTAGCGACCAAAGAGGGAAGTCCTATCAAGGCAATATTGAATGATTTTACAACTGCATTGTCCAAATCCAAATATATCATTGGTCATAATGTTAAATTTGATGTTAATATTATTGGAGCGGAGTTAGATCGTTTAGGCTTGGATACTTCCATAACTACTACACCCATTTTAGATACTTGTACAGAGCATACCGCTACATTATGCCAAATTCCAGGTGGTAGGGGAGGAAAATTCAAACTCCCAACACTTTCAGAATTGTATAAAAATTTATTTGATGATAGTTTTGATCAAGCCCATAATGCCACTGCAGATGTAGAGGCCACAGCGCGTACTTTTTTTGAATTGTTGCGTCTAAACAAATTTCCTGTAGACCAAATAACAGCTGGTGAACGCCTTATTTCACAATTAAATGAAACCTTCAAGGAAACCGTGCCATTAATAGGCTTGTCACACACCAATCTTAAAACAGCATCGGCAAAACTCGTCCAAAACAAGCAAGAGCCTGTGTTAGCCCCAGTTGTGCCAACCGAAGCACCCCTGAGCACTCCTTTTGCGCACCTACATACGCTTTCTCAGTTTACAGTTTTACAGTCTACAATAAGGGTAAAAGAACTAGCGGAAACGGCCGATCAAATGGGGATGCCTGCCGTAGCATTGACGGATTTAGGCAATTTGATGGGTGCATTTCATTTTGTAAAATCTGTCAAACAAGTTAATGCCAAGCGCGCTGAAGATGACGATAGACCGCCGCTCAAGCCCATAGTAGGCATTACACTCAATGTATGTGAAGACCACTTAGATCGTAGTCGCAGAGATAATGGTTACCAAATGGTTTTTCTAGCCAAAAACAAAGCCGGTTATCAAAATCTATCGAAACTATCTTCCTTAGCATATACCAAAGGTTTTTATTATGTGCCCCGTGTTGATAGAAAATTGATTCAGCAGTATAAAGACAATCTTATTGTGCTTACAGGAAATGTCTATGGCGAAGTACCTTCTAAATTACTTAACGTTGGAGAGAAGCAGGCAGCGGATGCACTGTTGTGGTGGAAAGAACAATTTCAAGAGGATCTTTATATTGAAATCATGCGGCACCAACAGGAGGATGAAAACCGCATCAACCCTGTGCTTATTCAATTTTCACAAAAATACGATGTAAAGCTTGTCGCTACTAACTCTGTATTTTATCTAAAACAAGAGGAAGCCAACGCACATGACATATTGCTGTGTGTTAAGGACGGCGAAAAACAAGCGACGCCTATTGGCCGTGGCCGTGGCTATAGATATGGTCTTCCAAACCAAGAATATTATTTCAAAACGCCAGCACAGATGCAAGAATTGTTTGCTGATGTGCCACAGGCATTGGAGAGTATACCGGAGATTCTCGATAAAATAACGGCTTTTGATTTGGCTAGAGAAGTCTTGCTGCCAAAATTTGATATTCCCGATGCATTTCAGTCTGCTGAAGATGACTCCGATGGTGGAAAGCGGGGCGAAAATGCCTACTTGCGCCACATTACTTATGAAGGCGCTAAGGTTCGCTATGGAAGCTTAAACGATGAACTTAAAGAACGCATTGATTTTGAGCTGAGCGTTATTGAAAACACAGGATATCCAGGTTATTTTTTAATTGTACAGGATTTTATTGCTGCTGCAAGAGAAATGGATGTATCAGTTGGGCCAGGACGTGGATCTGCAGCAGGCTCTGTGGTGGCTTACTGTTTAAAAATTACCAATATAGACCCAATTGCGTACGACTTACTTTTTGAGCGATTCCTAAATCCCGATCGAGTAAGTTTACCTGATATTGATATTGATTTTGACGACGAAGGAAGATCAAAAGTCATTGATTATGTGATTGAAAAGTACGGATCAAACCAAGTGGCGCAAATCATTACTTATGGCACCATGGCAGCTAAATCATCTATTCGTGATACTGCACGGGTTTTGGACTTGTCATTGAGTGATGCAGATAGGGTGGCCAAGCTAATCCCAAACATGAAGTTGAAGAAAATTTTCAACCTTGAAGACAAGGCTCTTAAAGAATCCTTACGTGCTGACGACTTTGCTCGTGTTGCGCAATTGAAATCTATTGCTGAAGGAAATGACCTTGAGGCCGAGACAATCAAACAAGCCCAAATATTGGAAGGTTCGTTGCGCAACACTGGAACTCATGCTTGTGGTGTAATCATCACCCCCGATGATATCACTGAATTTGTTCCAATTGCTACTGCCAAGGACTCTGATTTATATGTTACTCAGTTTGACAATTCTGTTGTGGAGGATGCAGGGCTGTTAAAAATGGACTTCTTGGGTTTGAAGACACTCACCCTCATAAAAGACACGGTAAAAATTGTCAAGTATCAGCGCAATATTGAACTGAATCCAGATGAATTTCCACTTGATGATGCACCTACCTACGCCTTGTTTCAGCGTGGTGAAACTATTGGAGTTTTTCAGTATGAAAGTGCGGGCATGCAAAAATACCTTCGGGATTTAAAGCCAAATGTATTTGAAGATCTTATTGCCATGAATGCCCTATACCGCCCTGGGCCGTTAGAATATATTCCGAGTTTTGTTCGACGAAAAAATGGTCAGGAAGAAATTTCCTACGATTTGCCAGCCATGGAGCAGTTTCTAAAACAAACCTATGGCATTACAGTTTATCAAGAGCAAGTGATGCAGTTGTCTCAAGCACTTGCTGGGTTTACTAAAGGTGAAGCCGACGTGCTTCGTAAGGCAATGGGTAAAAAGATTTTTGCTTTACTGGAGCAGTTAAAGCCCAAGTTTTTAAATGGTGGAGAAGCGCGTGGTCATCCAAGAGAAATACTTGAAAAGATATGGAAAGATTGGGAAGCGTTTGCTTCGTATGCCTTTAACAAATCACACTCCACTTGCTATGCTTGGATTGCCTATCAAACGGCTTACCTAAAGGCAAACTATCCAGCAGAATATATGGCGGCGGTATTGTCCAACAACATGAACGACATCAAGCAGGTTAGCTTCTTTATGGAAGAGTGTCGCAGGATGGGCATACTGGTTCTAGGACCCGATGTTAATGAATCGTTCTATAAGTTTACCGTAAACGACAAAGGCGCCATTCGCTTTGGTATGGGTGCCGTTAAGGGTGTTGGACGCGCTGCCGTTGAAACCATAGTAGCACACCGTCAGGAGCAGCCTTATGCATCAATTTTTGATTTGACACAACGAATAGATCTTAGAGCAGCGAATAAAAAATCGTTTGAAAGTTTAATACTTGCAGGTGGACTAGACTCATTATCTGACGCACATCGGGCACAATATTTTCATCACAATGGAGATGGGGTAACTTTTGTGGAAAAGGCGCTTAAGTACGGCGCACAACACCAAGAAAACGAACAATCTTCACAGGTGAGTTTGTTTGGTGCCGATGCTGCAGTGACCATCGCAACACCCGAACTTCCTGCTTGTGAGCCTTGGACTGCTTTAAAAGAGCTAAAGCAAGAGAAAGAAGTGGTGGGAATTTATATTTCAGCCCATCCACTTGATGATTTTGCCCCTGCTATGAAACATTTTTGTAATGCCAAGCTCGGAGTGTTCAATGACATGGACGCTTTGGTTAATAAAGAACTGAGTTTTGGTGGCATGGTAGGAGAAGTTGATCATCGTGTTTCTAAGAACGGAAAAGGCTGGGCCATGTTTATCCTAGAAGATTTTGAGGAGTCGTATCAATTTAAAATATTTGGAGAGGAGTATCTTAAATATCGACACTTTTTGGTTGAGGATAATTTTATCCACGTCAAGGCCTCTGTTCGAGAAGGTTGGCTGAATCGTGAGACAGGCAAAAGAAGCGCTCCCAGAATGCAATTCAATGCTTTTCAGTTGCTTCAAGACACTTTGACGTCGAGTACGAACAAAATAACGCTCAAGCTGGATGTGGCTCTTGCTGACGAAAAGTTGGCCTCCTTTTTAGATGAGTTGTTTAAAAAACACAAGGGAGATCACAAAGTAGATATGACTTTCTATGAAACGAAAGACAAGATTAAGTTGCATACAATGAGTCGTAAACTGAAAATACACGTTGGTAGTGATTTATTAGAAGCTTTGGACGCATACCCTGTTGCATATAAGCTTAATTAGCTATTGATAATTTAAATATCTCAATAGCGACTACTGATGCATTATTGTATTGATTTGTAAAAAAACAATGTACATTTGAATATCCAAAAATATATATGTTATGGCACTTGAAATTACAGACGCAACTTTTGAAGAGGTTGTTTTAAAATCTAGTCAACCTGTATTGGTTGATTTTTGGGCAGAGTGGTGTGGTCCATGCCGGATGGTAGGCCCCATTATTGATGAGCTTAGTAATGAATACGAAGGAAAAGCCGTTGTAGGAAAAGTAGACGTTGACAACAACCAAGAGTTTGCTGCCAAATTTGGAGTACGAAACATTCCAACAGTACTATTGTTTAAAAATGGTGAGCTTGTTGACCGCAAGGTTGGTGTTTCGCCAAAGGCTGTTTATGCCACTGCAATTGAACAACAGTTGTAGTCAATATTCTTTTTGCTTTTGTGTATCCGAAAATGCGTGTATATTTGCACGCACCTAACGCAAAGGGTCTGGTAGTTCAGCTGGTTAGAATACATGCCTGTCACGCATGGGGTCGCGGGTTCGAGTCCCGTCCAGACCGCAAAGCTTTTAAAGCTTTACATTTTAAACGCGTTGTGTTGCTTGCAAGCAATTGTTTGCAAGAGGTTCGTAGGAGAACCCATGAGAAGCTTTCCTGTATTGGAGGGCTTTTTTGTTTTTTAAGTAGTCTTATTAAATCTATAAAACAGCTGCTTGCTGTTCAAACTCAAATATCTTAAGTTGAAAAAAAGAGGCTGATGCCAAAATATGGTCAAAAATGTCGGCCGAAATTTCCTCGTGGTTTTTCCATATTTTATCAGATGTAAACGCATAGATCTCTAGTGGTATTCCATGTGGTGTTGGGGCCAACTGACGGCACATCACTGTGAGCTTTTGATTGATATTGGGATGTTGAGATAAATACGTTTGAATGTAGGATCTGAACAAGCCCAAATTGGTTAGGTTCCTGCCGTTTAGGGGAATTGAAGTATTTGCTTTAGTCGCTTTATTGTGAGCTTCAATTTCATTTTTTTTGGTTTCAACAACGTTTTTAAATCGATCCAACTGGGATACGCTTTCCAACTCCTTTGCAGATAAGAACCGAACAGATGAGGCTCTAATAAATAAGGGTCGCTTGATGCGGCGACCATCCGATTCGCTCATCCCACGCCAGTTTTTGATTGAGCTTGACAATAGTTTGTAGGTAGGAACTGTAGTAATGGTGTTGTCAAAATTCCGCACTTTGACAGTAGAAAGATTGATTTCAATAACATCACCATCTGCCCCATAAGACTCCATGGTTATCCAATCGCCGATACGCACCAAGTCATTAGCACTGATCTGAATACTGGCAACAAAGCCCAAAATGGTATCCTTGAATACCAATAGAATAACTGCTGAAATGGCACCTAAGCCAGTAAAGAAATACACGAGTTCCTTTCCTGAAAGTATCGATAACGCCAGCAGAATGCCGATACCCCACAAGAAAATCATGACAACTTGAATGTAGCTGTCAATAGGCTTGTCTTTAAATTGTTTCTGCTTTTGCAATTGTTGTCTAAATGCCCTTAAAAGACTTCTAATAATAAGTATGGCAATCAGTACTGCATAGACATCAACAAGAGCTGTAATCCATGAACGAACGCTTTCGTTTCCGTTACTCCAGAACGGAATCGCAGCATGAAGAAAGAAGTATGGAATGAAGCGAGAAACGTTTTTTGGAAGCTTGTGATCGATAAGCGCATCGTCGATAGTTGTTTTTGTAGCACCCGAAATCCTATGCGACACATTAACAAGAATATACCGTGCAATAATGCGTAGTATCCATGAAGCAAAAAGAAGTATGAGAGTCGTAACAGTAAAATCAGCCCACCAAGCCCATGTTGCGGACCAATGATTTTTGATAAGAAAATCGTAAAATGAATGCATTTTGCTAAATTATAGATAAATTCGTAAACAAATGTTATATTTAATATCCCTAATAAAAAAACCCGCACTTCGAAAAGTGCGGGTGTCAAAACAATAACCAATAAAAATGTTACGACATTACACTTTACCTACTCACGAACCGTGCCAAACTTTCAATAAGTCCTTTTTTTTCACAGTCTTATTTTTTACTATTTGCATAAACAGCCTCAAAATAACAGCTCAGACCGCAGATGATTTTGAGATTAAATTAAAGTTAATAGAATATATAGACGCCAATACTGATGAACATGCTTTTATTGACGCAGACAGTACAAATACTGTTTTAAATCTGACTAGAAATTAAAATCACATTTATATAGCACTTGAAGAAGACCCCAGTATTCAATACTCCTATAAGGTTACCAATGAATCACACTTAAGTCAATGGAAAAATACAGGTTCAGAAATTCACTTGGTAGGTTTAAGTAGGGGAGACCATGAACTTTTTATTCGTGGTGAACAAAACGGCGTCATTTCTAGCAATATATTACACTATGATATTTTCGTCAAAACCCCTTTTTATCTCACTTGGTGGTGTATATCCATTTTCATAATCCTAGCTCTCTTGATGTTTTATTCTTTTTTGTCGCTTGAAAGTAAACTTTTAGAAGAACGTTGCGACCGAAACCTTGAAGTCACCAACTTAGAGGGAAGAGCTAATCGTGCACAAATGAACCCGCATTTTATTTTTAACGCTTTAAATGGCATGCAAAGTGCTATGGTATTGGGTGGAGAAAAAGAGTTTAATTCATATATATCCTCCTTTTCTAAGCTTATTCGCGACACCATAGACATGAGCAGCGTGGATAAGATAACTGTAGCAGATGAAATAAAATATATAACAAATTACGTTAAACTGCAAGACCACAGACTAGATGAAAAAGTTGATTTGGAAATACACGTTGACCCAAAAATCAATCAAAATGATGTTTATTTACCCTGTATGATGTTACAGCCTATTATAGAAAATGCTATTGTTCATGGCATAATTCCAAAACAGGACTCGGGTATAATAAAAATAGGGCTAACCATTCAAGAAAGTATGCTTCGTATTTGTGTAACAGATAATGGCATTGGGCGCGAAGCTGCTGCTGCTCAAAAGGAAAAATACACCAAACACAAATCGTACGCTACACAAATTATGCGGGATAGAATTGATATTTTTAACTATTATAATCAACAAAAACTGGCTTTCAGTATTGAGGACTTGTTTGATGAAGCTGGTGCAGCTAGTGGAACAAAGGCTACGCTACTGGTCCCGCTTGAACTAAAAACGCGTAACTAACTATCTATCAACGCTTGGTATGTTAAACAAGTTGTGTAACCTTTATTTGCAAAGTAATCTGGTGTGTTGGCAGCCCCACAAGCCACAATAAAATCACCTCCCCAAGCACCTAAACTTTTGATGGTTCCAGGATAATCATCAAATAGTCTTTTTTGAATGGGTGTCGTATGCATCATATCTCCAATAAACTTCTCGTGTCTAGCCACTAGCTCTTGAAAGTCATCAAACGTTAAACTCGATAAAATGGCAAGTGTGAGTTCATTAACGGTTTCTATTTTATCAGGTGTAAGTATACTGCTATCAAACGCAGCAACAGCCTGCTGACTGTCTTGTTTTTTGTTTAGATGTATAAAAAAAAGTTGGTCTTTGAACGGGGGATTGAAATCAACTGCAGTTATGTTTGGATGAATTCCATTTGTGCGCTCATACAAAAGAGCACCTTCTGCCGTTGCACAAGCGATGTCATAGCCACTACCTCCAAATGCGTTTTGAAGTAGTACATATGGATTCACTTTTGACCACTGGGCCAATAGTGAAACTAGGGTTGAAGAACTCCCCAGTCCCCAGTTGCGCTCAAATTCGAGCGTACTCACAAACATTAGACCATTGTCGCCTAAAAATAGCGTTGGATTTTTCGCAATGATTGTTTGAAAGAGTTGTTGTAATCGCTGTCCAATAGCATCGTTTTGTTGATGGGCGCTAAAGGTGGTTTTATCAAAGCTATTTTCATACCACAGTTTTCCATTAACATCAATGCTTTTCCATTCTAATTTGCCTGTTGTGGTTTTTGTAACTTCTAAAGATTGTCCTAATCTAGTTGGAAGGGCAAGGGCTTTTGCCCCACCCAAAACGGCATATTCTGCAGTTAGTAATATTTTTCCTTTAGCATAAAACCTCATGCGCCGCGGAGTTTTACGAGCAAGTTCGCAACTGTATGATGAGAAACGGGATTGTCCTTAAAGTGTGCTATTGCCGCTTTTTTTTCTGCCTCCGTTGCTTGGTGCTGATTTAGGATATTTAAGAGATGCATTTTCATATGCCCTTGTTGGATACCCGTAGTAACCAAGCTTTTTACAGCTGCAAAGTTCTGTGCCAAACCTGCAACAGCAACGATTTGCATGAGTTCTTGTGCATTGGGTGTTCCCATGAGTTCATGGCACCAACGCACCAAGGGGTGAAGATTTGTCAACCCGCCCACAGTGCCTAGAGCCAACGGAACCCTAAGTGAAAACCTAAAAATCCCATCTTTGATTTCCGCCTTAGAAAGACTTTGGTACTGACCACTTGCAGCTGCATGGGCATGTATACCTGCGGCCACTGCTCTAAAGTCATTTCCACTGGCCATAACAACGGCGTCTATACCATTCATGATTCCTTTGTTGTGGGTCACTGCTCGAAAGGGTTCAACTGCTGCTATTCTTACGGCTTGTACAAACTTCTCGGCAAAAAGCCTACTGTCTTCGGGACTTGCTAATAGTTCATTCACAGGACAGCTAACAGCTGCCTCAACCATACAGTTGGGGACATAGTTTGACAATATGCTCATGACTATCTCAATGACTTTTTCTTTCTCTGAAAAATCAGGGTGTTTTGCCGCCAATGCTTTCAGTGTGGTTCCCAATTGCTCTAAACAAGAATTGATGAAGTTTGCTCCCATTGCATCTTGGGTTTCAAAACGCACATCTAGCTGGTAATAATCTGATATAGCATCACTTTTATCAACTAAGCTAAGTGCTGTAATTCCCCCACCTCGACTACGCATGTTGTGTGTGATTTCATCTGTTGAAGCCAACAGGGAAGACCGATATTTTTCAAAAAACGTAATAAGTTTTTGGGCGTCCCCATGGTACATAAAATGTACGTGTCCAACTTTTTCGGTACCCATTATGGCTGCGTTAAACCCCCCTTTGGTACTCCAAAATTTAGCTGCTTTTGACGCTGCTGCAACTACTGAACTTTCTTCAATAGCCATAGGTATAGTAAGTGTCTTTCCGTTTATGATAAAGTTTGGCGCTACTCCCAATGGCATATAAAAATTGGTTAAAGCGTTTTCAATAAACTCATCATGGAGCGCTTGCAATGCCTGGTCGTTGTGGTTGTAGTTGTGTAGTACTTCCAATGCCTGACTGGGATTGTTAAACTGTTGGCTAATCCAATCTAGTTTTTCAGCCTTGGTTTTTTTTGAAAATCCAGAAACGAATGCACCTTGTCCTTTTTGATTGCTCATATGGCAAAGATACGACTGTTGGGGAAAGTGTAACTTTATATAAAAATCCTATATTAGCTTATTAGCAACTTAGTTTATGGAAGCACAATTTGGCGGTTCCGCCCTT
>JAQWKF010000039.1 GCA_029247985.1 Flavobacteriaceae bacterium | reverse complement strand
CCGCCAAATTTTATATATTTGCCGACTGTAATGCGCGATAATAAGAATGTTTTAGCCCCCTTTGTGTTGGCTTTCGCTGGACTAAAAGAAGGAGTGCACCATTTTAATCGCGATATTACAGCTACGTTCTTTGATGCTTTTAATTATACCGAATTCAGCAGTACTGCGCTTGTTGTTCAGATTGATTTGACCAAAAAAGCCAGTATGCTTGAAGTAGAATTTACGATTTCTGGACACGTTCGTGTTGGTTGTGATCTAACCAACGAATTGTTTGATTTACCACTAAACCCAACGCATGAGTTGGTAGTAAAGTTTGGCGAGACATTCAATGATGAAAATGAACATCTGCTGGTGCTCCCGCACGGATCACATCAGTTAGATCTTGCTCAAACACTGTTTGAAACCATTGTGTTGGCAGTGCCGCAAAAAAAAGTACATCCCGGTATAGAAAATGGCAGTCTTCAATCAGATTTGTTAGACCGTCTAGAGGAGTTACATCCAAGCGAAAGCACCAATGAGAGTGAAACAACGGATCCCCGGTGGGATGCATTAAAAAAATTAAAAAAAGACTAAAACAGCTGTTATGGCACATCCTAAACGAAAAATATCCAAAACGCGTCGCGACAAACGCCGTACGCATTATAAGGCCGTAGCGCCTCAAATTGCAACCTGCACAACTACTGGTGAAGCACACCTTTACCACCGTGCACATTGGCATGAAGGAAAATTATACTACAGAGGCAAGGTTTTGATTGACAATTCTGCCGAAGCTGAAGCATAGTTTTTTAAGCTAAACATATATAAAGCGCCTTTCGTAAAAGGCGCTTTTTTTGTGCATTATTGATAAGTTTTAGCCTTTTTTTGGCCAAAACGAGTTGTTTTTGACTAATTTTGGCCAAAACTTGTAGAATTGTGTTTTATGCAATTCGGTTTATATGACTACTAAAACTGCAGCCATAACCGCCGTTGGAGGCTACGTCCCCGAGCATGTGCTCACCAATGCTGATATAGAGCAAATGGTAGATACAAGCGATGAGTGGATTGTCTCACGTACAGGTATAAGAGAACGTCGTATTCTCAAACCCACTTCACTGGGCACCTCTTTTATGGCTATCAAAGCGGTACAAAACCTTCTCGACAAGAAAAATCTTGACCCTACACAAATCGATTTAATCATTGTGGCCACAGCAACGCCTGATATGCCTGTTTCATCAACAGCGTCCTATGTTGCTACTGAAATTGGCGCAACAAATGCATTCGCATATGACTTGCAAGGGGCTTGTTCTGGCTTTTTATTTGGTATGTCAACAGCCGCTGCATACATAAGTTCAGGACGCTATAAAAAAGTCTTACTTATTGGCGCAGACACAATGTCGTCTATTATTGATTATTCTGATCGAGCTACTTGTGTAATTTTTGGAGATGGTGCTGGAGCTGTTTTATTCGAACCCAACGACGAAGGTCTCGGTCTTCAAGACGAAGTGCTTCGTGTTGACGGTAAGGGAAGGGCATATTTGAAAATTGAAGCAGGAGGCTCTATGCTGCCACCCTCAAAAGAAACCGTGTCAAAAAAACAACACTTCCTTCATCAAGAAGGCCGCCCTGTATTTAAATTTGCAATATCTAATATGAGTGATGCCATTACGCAAGTGATCACGCGCAATGATTTATCGAAAGATGATATTGACTTTGTAGTTGCCCATCAAGCAAACAAACGTATATTAGATGCGATATCCAATCATTTAGACCTCAAATCTGATCAGATGTTAATCAATATTGAACGTTACGGAAACACCACAGCAGCGACATTACCACTATTGCTGTGGGATTACGAACACCTTTTAAAGAAAAATCAAAAATTACTATTCACCGCGTTTGGGGGTGGCTTCACTTGGGGGGCTAGCTATCTGACGTGGGCTTACAACTCTTAAAAACAATAACCATGGAATTAAAAGAAATCCAAAACCTAATAAAGTTTGTAGCCAAATCTGGGGCAAGTGAAGTAAACCTCGAAATGGGCGAGATCAAAATTACCATCAAAACAAATAAGGGCGAATCCGCAGCGCCTATGGCTGTAATGCCACAAGCAGCACCATTAGCTATGCCACCTGTGCCCGTTGCTCCTGCGCCAATTGCTGAAGCAGCAGTAGTGCCCGTTGAAGCAGCCGCTACTCCAGCGACAGAAACTGCAGGCGACACCATTAAGTCTCCTATTATCGGTACTTTTTACCGCAAGCCAGCTCCAGATAAACCCAATTTTGTTGAAGTAGGAGATCGCGTTAATGAAGGTGACACCCTTTGTGTTATTGAAGCCATGAAGCTCTTCAATGAAATTGAAGCAGAAATGAGCGGAACTATCGTAAAGATTTTGGTTGAAGATTCTACTCCTGTTGAGTTTGACCAACCGTTGTTTGTTATTGATCCTGCCTAAAGCCCGACCTATGTTTAACAAGATTTTAATCGCCAATAGAGGCGAAATAGCACTACGCGTTATCCGTACTTGTCGTGAAATGGGAATCAAGACAGTAGCTGTGTACTCAAAAGCAGATGCCGATAGTTTACACGTTCGTTTTGCCGATGAAGCCGTTTGTATTGGCCCAGCACCAAGTAGTGAATCATATCTCAAGATCCCCAATATCATTGCGGCGGCTGAAATTACCAATGCAGATGCCATCCACCCAGGTTATGGGTTTTTGTCTGAAAATGCCAAATTTTCTAAAATTTGTGAAGAGCACAAAATAAAATTCATTGGTGCTTCTGCACAAATGATTCAGCAAATGGGCGACAAGGCCACTGCAAAAGCAACCATGAAAGCTGCAGGTGTGCCAACAATTCCTGGCTCTGAGGGCATTATTGAATCCTTTGATGAGTGTAAGAAACTGGCCAAAAAAGCAAAATACCCCGTAATGCTAAAAGCAACTGCCGGTGGTGGTGGAAAAGGTATGCGTGCCGTATGGAAAGAAGAAGATCTTGAAAAGGCTTGGGAAGATGCCCGTCAAGAATCCAAGGCTGCCTTTGGTAACGATGATATGTACCTTGAAAAGCTAATTGAGGAACCACGCCATATTGAAATTCAAATTGTTGGTGATGCTTTTGGAAAAGCCTGTCATCTATCTGAGCGTGATTGTTCTGTTCAAAGAAGGCACCAAAAATTAACCGAAGAAACCCCCTCGCCATTTATGACCGATAAGCTTCGTGAACAAATGGGAGCTGCTGCAGTTAAAGCGGCAGAATTCATCAAATACGAAGGTGCAGGAACTGTTGAATTTTTGGTTGATAAGCACCGAAATTTTTATTTTATGGAGATGAATACCCGTATACAAGTGGAGCATCCCATAACGGAACAGGTCATTGACTTTGACTTGATCGCAGAACAAATAAAGGTTGCTGCTGGAAAGCCAATTGAAGGGAAAAACTACATCCCAAAACTACATTCTATCGAATGTCGCATCAATGCAGAAGATCCTTATAATGACTTTCGACCATCTCCCGGAATAATCAAGACGCTTCATACACCAGGTGGTCACGGAGTACGTTTGGATACTCATGTATATGGTGGATATATGATACCCCCGCATTATGATTCGATGATTGCCAAGCTCATTACCACAGCGCAAACACGTGAGGAAGCCATTAACAAAATGAAGCGTGCATTAGACGAATTTGTTATTGAGGGTGTAAAGACAACCATTCCTTTTCACCGTCAATTGATGGATCACCCTGACTACATTGCAGGGAACTATACCACCAAATTTATGGAGGACTTTGAAATGGAAGATAAGGTCTAGTTGAACTAGCCTTTCACTTTTTTGTTCGGAAGTACCTTAAAGCCCATATTGTAGAGCGTGAAGGCAAATATATCTGCGTATTGCTCAATGGTTTTGTTCACTGGAGTACCAGCACCGTGACCCGCATCTGTTTCAATCCGAATCAGCACTGGATTTTGTCCACTTTGATTGGCTTGTAATGCAGCTGCAAACTTAAAAGAATGTGCAGGTACAACCCTATCGTCATGGTCTCCAGTAGTAACCAAAGTAGCGGGATAAGGGGTATTTGGATCAACGTTATGCACGGGTGAATAGCCTTTTAAATATGTAAACATTTCCTCAGATTGCTCAGCAGTACCGTAATCATAGGACCAGCCAGCGCCTGCAGTAAATGTATGATAGCGCAACATATCCAAAACTCCAACAGCAGGTAATGCGACTTTAAACAGTTCAGGGCGTTGCGTCATACATGCGCCCACCAACAACCCTCCATTTGAACCGCCACGAATGGCAAGGTATTCTGGGTTTGTGTACTTATTTTCTATAAGGTATTCTGCTGCTGCAATAAAATCATCAAACACATTCTGCTTTTTCATTTGTGTCCCCGCATCGTGCCACTCCTTTCCATATTCGCCTCCTCCTCGCAAATTAGGAACAGCATAAATCCCGCCTTGCATTAACCAAACAGCATTGGTGATGCTAAACGAAGGCGTAAGGCTTATGTTAAATCCGCCATATCCGTATAAAATAGTTGGGTGGTCTCCAGTAAGCTCAAGCCCTTTTCTATAGGTAATCATCATGGGTACTTTTGTGCCATCTTTAGAAGCATAAAAGACCTGCTTGGACTCAAATTCATTAGTATCAAAAGCAATTTCCGGTGCCCAATATTGATGCGTTTCTCCCGTTTTTGGATTTAGTGCATAAGTGGAAGATGGCGTGTGGTAATTTGAAAAGCTGTAATAAAGGGTTTCTTGGTCAATTTTACCGCTAAAACCGCCTGCGCTTCCATCAGCTGGTAATTTAATTTCTCGTATCATTTTGCCGTCATAGTCGTATTGATAAACCTTAGACAAGGCATCTATCATATACTCGGCAAAGAAATAATTACCCCCGCTGCTAATGCTCAAAACATTTTCGGTTTCAGGAATTAAATCTCTCCAGAAATCTGGGGAGGGGCGATCGGCATAGGCCGTTACTACTTTTTTGTTGGGCGCATTTAAATTGGTTACGAAAAATAGCTTGTCGTCCGCTGTTTCTAAGACGTAGGTGTCCGAATCTTCGTGATCAACAATGGGCTTTATATCTGCATTCGGGTTTTCAAGATCCAGCATAAATAATTTATTTCCTGAGGTGGTGTTTGCCGCACTGATAAATAAGTAACGTTGATCTTCAGAAACAGAACCGCCTATGTAGCGGTGCTTTTGTTTATCCGTACCGCCAAAAACAACCTTATCTTGAGCTTGAGGTGTTCCTAACTTGTGATAATACAACTTATGCTGATCTGTTTTGGCGGAGAGCTCAGAGCCTTCAGGCTTGTCGTATGACGAATAATAAAAACCTTTGTTTCCATACCAAGAAACCGAACTAAACTTGACATTAACTAGGGTGTCCTCTATGATCTTCTTTGATGCAGCCTCCATGACAATAATTTTGCGCCAATCAGAGCCTCCCTCAGAAATAAGGTATGCTAAGCGGCTACCATCTTTAGTAAAGCGAACGCCTGCCAAAGAAGTCGTTCCATCTTCTGAGAATTCGTTTGGATCTATGAAAACTTCTGGCGTTTCTGTGCCTTTCTGGCGATACAAAACATAGTGGTCTTGCAAACCGTCATTTTTATAAAAATAGGTGTATTCACCCTCAACAAAAGGGCTTGATCGCTTTTCGTAGTTCCAAAGCGCTGTCAACGATTCTTCTAAAGCAGACCTATAATCGATCTGGTCCAAATAGTCAAATGTAACTGCGTTTTGGCGTGCTACCCAATCTTCTGTTTCAGCTGAGCGGTCATCGTCTAGCCAACGGTATGGGTCTTCTCCAGCTTGTCCAAAAAAGCTAACAATGACTATTTCCTTTTTGGTTTCAGGGTACATAACGGGTGATTTTTTAGCGCAAGAAGCAAGCAGCGCTGCAAAAATTAGAATTATATAGGGGCGCATATTTTTAATTTTTCTTAAAAGTAGAAAAATTTAAATTAAGCGGTTTTCTACTAAATATTCTGCAATTTGAACAGTGTTGGTGGCAGCACCTTTGCGCAAGTTGTCTGCAACAATCCACAAGTTTAAGCCGTTTTCTTGTGAGGTGTCTTTTCGAATACGCCCAACAAAAACCTCATCTTTCCCATGTGCATGAAGTGGCATGGGATAATCATTATTATGAATATTGTCCTGTACAACTACGCCTGGTGTTGCGGCAAGTACTCGACGAACCTCGTCTAGTTCAGCAGGCTTACTAAGCGTTAGGTTTACCGATTCACTATGCCCCCCCACAACGGGAATGCGTACTGCCGTAGCGGTTACACGAATGTTTGGGTCTAAAATTTTATGCGTTTCATTAACTAATTTCATCTCCTCCTTGGTGTAATTGTTGTCCAAGAAAACATCGCAATGAGGAATAGCGTTGCGGTGAATGGCGTGTGGATAGGCCATTTCGCCGTCTTTCCCTTCGTATTCGTTTTCCAATTGTTGTACGGCCTTAACTCCTGTACCGGTAATAGACTGATAGGTAGATACAACTACTCTCTCAATCCCAAATGCGCGGTGTATTGGCGCAAGTGCCATCACCATCTGAATGGTAGAGCAGTTCGGGTTTGCAATAATTTTATCTGCAGCCGTAAGTTCGTTGGCGTTAATTTCAGGAACTATTAGTTTATGATCGGGATGCATGCGCCAAGCCGAAGAGTTGTCAATAACGGTACACCCTATGGCAGCAAACTTTGGGGCCCAAGCAAGTGAGGTATCGCCCCCTGCAGAAAACAAAGCAACATCTGGCTTTAAAACAAGGGCTTCTTCTAGAGTAACAACCGTATAATGCTTACCATTATAGGCCAACTGTTTGCCAGCAGAACGGGCCGAAGCTACAGGAATCAATTCAGTGATGGGAAATTGGCGTTCTGCCAATACTTCTAACATTACATGGCCAACCATACCGGTGGCGCCTACTACTGCTACGCGCATGTGTTTATTTTTGCTGCGAATGTACGGCATATCTGCAATAAAAAAAGAAGCTATCGACTGTTTATCAAAAAAATAACAATTTGTTTTTTTTGTAACATTTTAAGAAATGACCTTTCGCTTGATCCGTTGTGAAAGTCCCGTAATTAGTTCATAAGAAATGGTTCCTGCGGCATTGGCTAGTTTTTCAGCGCTGGCATTAGGCCCAATAACAATTACCGTATCGCCCGCTTGGCAATCAATATCAGTAACATCTACCATAATCATGTCCATACAAACATTTCCAAGGATGCTTGCTTGTTGTCCGTTAATCATAACATAGCCCCTACCGTTCCCATATATTCTACCAATCCCATCTGCGTGACCCAAGGGCAGTGTTGCCGTTAGGGTTCTGTCCTTTGCTACGAAAGCACGATTGTAGCCAAGGGTGTCCCCTTCTTTAAGTGTATGTATTTGGGAAATCACAGTCTTCAAAGTAAGTACTGGTTTGAGTTGGGCGTCAACACTTGGGTGGTTCCCATAGCCATAGAGGCTAATGCCTGTACGCACCATATTGTATTGTGCCTCAGGGAAATGTAAAACCCCAGAAGTGTTTAACACATGAAAGCTTGTGTTTGGAAAATTGGGTTTAAAAACATTGACAATCTCTGCAAAGGTATTTAGTTGGGTTCTGGTAAAAGCATCTTCTCCTACATCGTCAGAAGCAGCCAAGTGAGAGTACACCCCTTGAAGCACCAACCACTGTGCATTTTGCTTTAGTAATGTTCCCAATTCCAAGGCGTTTTTTGGATCAAAGCCCAAGCGATTAAGCCCCGTATTAAACTTCAAATGAATGGGATAAGAGTTTTGATTTGTTTCCTTTAGCCTTAAAAGCAACGCATCCAAAATTCGCTGTCCATAAACACTTGGCTCAAGCTTGAACTCTATCAATGCGTCTAGATTTGGTTGCTGTGGGTGGAGTACCAGAATAGGAGTGGTTATGCCTGCCTTGCGTAACGCTACGCCCTCATGTACATAAGCAACGCCTAAATAATCAACTCCTTGTGCTACCAAACATTTTGCAACCTCAATGGCATCACTACCATAGCCAAAAGCCTTAACTACGGCCAGTAGCTTGGTGGTAGCTGACAATTGTTTCCTTATGAAAGTATAATTGTGCCTTAGGTTGGGCAGGTGAATTTCAAGAACAGTTTCACTCATATTGCCTTAGGCGTTTTTGCTTTTTTTTGGTGTCACCGTTTCAGAAGTGACATTCATTTTACGTACTTTTTCACGTACCATTATTTTGTGAAATGCAGCCCTACTCAATGGTTCGTATTCTTCCGTTTCACCTAGCATTACTAGACTGTCATTTTCCCCTTTTCGGAAACTGTGATGGGCCAATTGACCTGTTCGCGTGCATATCGCATGCACTTTAGTTACGTATTCAGCAGTAGCCATCAAATTTGGCATGGGCCCAAAAGGATTTCCTTTAAAATCCATATCTAGGCCAGCAACAATTACTCGAATTCCACGGTTAGCTAAATCATTGCAAACGCGAACAATCTCATCATCAAAAAATTGGGCTTCATCTATGCCAACAACATCACAGTTATCTGCCAATAGGCTGATGTTTGCAGCGGCAGGAACGGCAGTAGAAATAATTTCGTTAGCGTCATGTGAGATAACCTTGTCCGTTCCATAGCGGTTGTCAACTTCAGGCTTGAAAATTTCAACATTTAAATTTGCAAACTTTGCGCGCTTTAATCTGCGTATAAGTTCTTCTGTCTTACCTGAAAACATTGAGCCCGTGATGACTTCAATCCAGCCATACGATTCATTTTTATGCCCTGTGTTTTCGAGAAACATATTATCCTATTGTTTTCAAACGCATTAGTGCGTAAGTACCATTCAAAAGTATTAAATTTAGGCAGCCAAAATTATGGAAGAAGAAAAAGTTTTAAAAAGTACTGCCGAAAAGGCCTTAATGAGCCTCGCGCATGAAATCTTGCGTAAACGAAATCGTATGTCGCTTTCAGAAATTCATGATAAAGCGGCGGCTATCATGAACATCGCTGAATCAAAAACAGAAGCGCAGCAAGCGCCTGCTGAAGAACCGAAAGCGCAACCTGCCCTTGAAGATGTTTTGCAACAACCCGTTGCTGAAATTGCTTTTGAAACCGTACGTATAAATTTTGCCGAAAGGCTTTTTGAAGGAAGCAATGCGGATTTTCAACGCATCATGTCCATGCTAAACTCAAAAGAAAACAAAGCGGAAGCAATATCCTTTATTGAGCAGCAAGTGCAACCCGATTACGATTGGAGCGATAAAGAACGTGATGTTGCTGCATTTATAGCTCATATTTCACAGCTTTACGAGGCTTAGTTCACTTTTACTAAAAAATACGTTTTGGGAAAAAACACAATACAGCATGAAATTGAGGGCCTCTGGTTGGTTCCGACGCCGATTGGAAATCTCGGCGATATTACCTTACGTGCATTAGAAGTGTTGGGGGCAGCCGACCTTATTTTGGCTGAAGATACTCGGACCACTGCCAAGCTGCTTAAGCACTACGACATAGACACTCCTATGCGGTCTTTTCATATGCATAACGAGCACAAATCAGTGCCTAGAATTGTTTCAGAGTTATCCGCTGGCGGTTGTATTGCATTGGTTTCTGATGCGGGCAGTCCAGGGGTTTCAGACCCCGGATTTTTGTTGGTGCGCGCCTGTGTAGCTTCCAAAATCCACGTTCAGGCACTCCCTGGTGCTACGGCATTGATTCCTGCATTAACACTAAGTGGGCTCCCCAGTGAACGCTTTGTCTTTGAAGGATTTTTACCTCCTAAAAAAGGACGTCTAAAACGCCTTTCGGCTTTGGCCGAAGAAACCCGCACAATAGTACTGTATGAATCCCCTCATCGAATTTTAAAAACGCTTGGCCAACTTGCCGAGCACTTAGGAGAAAATCGAGAGGCAACAGCTTCTAGAGAACTGACAAAAAAGTTTGAAGAAACCGTCCGTGGTTCGTTAAAAACACTCATTGACCATTTTACAAAAACTCCGCCCAAAGGAGAATTTGTGATTGTGGTAGAAGGATTATCGTAATGCATTGGAATATAAAGGATACGCCCAATAAAGAAACCATAGCGCATCTAATCGATTGCTTGGGTATTGACGCTGTTGTGGCACAACTACTCGCACAACGAAATATCACCTCTTTTGAGTCGGCAAAAACATTTTTTAGACCCCATATTGGGCAGCTCCATGATCCCTTTTTAATGCAAGACATGGGAAAGGCTGTTTCAAGACTACAACAGGCAATAGACCAAAAAGAGACCGTTATGGTTTATGGTGATTATGACGTAGACGGGACTACCTCGGTGAGCTTACTGACGCATTTTTTGCGCAGTCAAGGTCTTAAAGTCACGCCATATATTCCAGACCGCTATGCCGAAGGATATGGATTATCCAAGAAGGGAATAGACATGGCGAAAGCTGCTAACATAACGTTTATGATCGCCTTGGATTGTGGCGTTAAAGCCATCGATCAGGTGGCTTATGCAAACACATTGGGTATTGACCTAATTATTTGCGATCATCATACTCCTGGGGATGTGCTCCCAAATGCTTTGGCCGTTTTGGATCCAAAACGAAGCGATTGTGCCTATCCATTTAAAGAACTCTGTGGTTGTGGTGTAGGGTTTAAGCTAATGCAGGGGTTGTTACAACAACAAGGCAAAGACGCAAGTGATATTATTGCCTATTTGGATTTTGTTGCTGTTGCTATTGCAGCAGATATCGTTCCTATGGTTGGTGAAAATAGGGCCTTGGCATTTTTGGGCCTTCAGCAGCTCAACGCCCAACCAAGACCGGGCTTAAAAGCACTTATGCGAGATAAGCCAACTTCGCAAATTATTTCAGATGTTGTTTTTGGTATGGCTCCACGTATCAATGCTGCCGGGCGTATGAAACATGGGTTGCATGCGGTTGAATTGCTACTTTCAGCAACAGATGAGGAAGCCCAAAAACGAGCCCAAGAAGTCGAAATATACAACACTTCTCGTCGTGAAGTGGAACAAGAAATTACCAAAGAGGCCTTGGCGCAAATAACAGAAAATCAGGAGGAAAATAATGCGGCTAGTGTAGTTTATGCTCCCCATTGGCATAAAGGGGTAATCGGTATTGTTGCTTCAAGACTTATTGAATCCCACTATCGCCCAACCTT
>JAQWKF010000014.1 GCA_029247985.1 Flavobacteriaceae bacterium | reverse complement strand
TATAGATAACGGGCTTTTCATAACAACAGATTCGAGGCACACTAAAATTAAGAAAAAAAAATTACTTCTTATTTACTTGCTGCAAACAAGTATTAACTTTTCCCCACCTCGTACAAACTATTCCCTATTCCCTATCTTTACCCCATGCGAATTGACATCATTAGTGTGGTACCCGAACTCATGCACAGCCCTTTTGCGGGCTCCATCATGAAGCGGGCGCAAGAAGCAGGGTTGGCAGAAGTACATTTCCACAACCTGCGTGACTATACCACCAACACTTACAAACAAGTAGATGACTACCCCTATGGTGGGGGCGCAGGCATGGTGTTGATGGTAGCTCCCATTGACAAATGCATCAGCCAACTAAAAGCCGAGCGCGAGTACGATGCGGTCATTTACATGACCCCCGACGGGGATGTACTCAATCAAGGCATGGCCAATGCACTCTCGCTGTTTCAAAATATTATTGTCCTCTGCGGACATTACAAGGGCGTTGACCAGCGTGTTCGGGATATGTTTGTTACCCATGAAATATCCATAGGCGACTATGTGCTTTCTGGGGGTGAATTGGCAGCTGCTGTACTCTGCGACAGTCTCATTCGATTGATTCCTGGGGTGTTGGGCAACGAAACCTCTGCCCTCACCGACTCCTTTCAAGACGGACTACTGGCGCCACCAGTATACACCCGTCCAGCGGACTACAAAGGCCATAGCGTACCTGATATACTCACTTCGGGAAATACACCCAAAGTTGAGACCTGGCGCGAAGAACAGGCCTTAAAAATCACCAAACAAAAAAGACCCGATTTATTAGGGTAAGCGGTCACTTCGCCTTTTCGGTCACTTCGACACTTCGACACTTCGACACCTCGACAAGCTCGGTGTCCTCAGTGTCCTCAGATTGCTCACTGAGCTTCGTTCGGCTGCCTCTCGAGCTTGTCGAGATAGGCTCTCGAGAAGGTCGAAGTGAGCACAACGAGGCTCTCGAGACGGACGAAACGGTTGATGAGCTTCGTTCGGCGAGGCTCTCGAGCCAGCGAATCAACCGTCTATCAATGCTTCTTTCTGGCAAGGTGACTGAGCTTGTCGAAGTCACCGTCTATCAATGCTTGTTTTTTTGCATGACTCCAACCCTGAATTTGTTTTTCTCTACGAAAGGCTTCTTGAATGGTTGGGAATTCTTGATGATAAACCAACACTACAGGCCGGTGTTTACGTGTGTAGTTTGCGCCTTTACCCTGCTGATGCTGTAATCTGAAAAATGAGTATCATTGCTGGCCAATTCAAAATACCATTGGGCATGAAGAAAGGGGGTTATTGCAAAAAAGGCAATACATAAAACGTGTTTAAAAATATTTGTCATGGTTATTGGCTTCTATGTTTGGTTGAATAGTTAATAAGTTGGGCACTAAACTGATGGTTCATAAGACGTACTTGAATAAGGTATTCTCCTTGTGCGAGGGCATCAAACGGAATTTTTTGCTGTTGCTTGGCGGTATGGGTTTTGTTGTAAACAAGTTGTCCTGTTACATCAAAAAGGGTTATATGCATATCCCCAGAAACGGCTTGTGAAAATTCGATGTTGATGTGCGTAGAAAAAGGGTTTGGATACAGCGCCCATTCCATTTTTGGTGTTGTTGGGAGTGTGGGCTCAACAGCGGTTGCTTGGGGCAACAAGAAACCTCGGGTTACATTGTGGTTTTCGAGGTTTTGGGTCTGCATAGCACCCAAAAAACCAACACTCTGCTGCACCATAAATTTTCCATTTTCCGAAGTTTGGGAACCATGGGTTAAGGATGCACGTTTTATGGCAGATTGTTGGGCCAGTAGTGAGCTGCAGGAAAAGACCATAAAAAGTAAGTAGATGTATTTCATATAGCTAGTACGGGGTTAGGGTTAGTTATTTTTACGGTAGCAAATTTATTTGCGCCCAAAGCCCAAAGAATATAGCCTACGCCCAAGTGAAAAAAATATGACACCAAGTGAATGTAAAAACACATAAAGCATAAAAAACGAGGCGAAAAACGTTGCGTAAGAAAATCATTACAAATGTTTTTTGGTAAGCTAAAAAGTAAACGTTCTTTCATTTAGTTAAATGTTTTTAAATTTTTTGTGGCGTGCATGCAAAAAGGCATTGTTTTTATAACTTTATTTTGTACGTTTTAAATGTTCACTAAATTATTTTGTTAAATAACGTCCGTTGTAACGGTATTTAATATGGGTATAAAATTATTTTTTAACCTGTTGGGGAAGCAATTGGAATTTCAAAAAAATCAATTTCAAAACATCAAATGACAGTCAATGCGCATGAAATGAATTAAATTTTGATATTCAATTTGTAGTAAAATCCTTACGTTCTGTAAGTAAATCTTTAAAAAGCCAAGAGGGGTGCATTTATTTTTTGTGTAGTAAGGGATATGGTTTATATTTGCAACCGCTTTGAAACCGCTGGCGAGGTACGTGTATGTTTCATGGCGCTCATTTAAAACCTAACAAAATGGAGCCCTTACTACAATACGTACAGGACGAATTTGTACCAAAAAAAGAACTTCCAAGCTTTCAAGCTGGAGACACCATCACCGTTTATTACGAAATCCGAGAAGGAAGCAAAGTGCGTACCCAGTTTTTTAAGGGTGTCGTTATTCAAATCAAAGGAAGTGGAGCAACCAAGACCTTTACCATTCGTAAAATGTCTGGTACTGTGGGCGTTGAACGTATATTTCCAGTGAATCTTCCTGGTATACAGAAAATAGAAGTGAATGCACGTGGAAAAGTACGTCGTTCACGCATTTTCTATTTCCGCGACCTTACAGGTAAAAAAGCACGTATCAAAGAGCGTCAAGACAGATAGGTTCAAAACCCTGTCGAGAGCTATTTTTTGTTACAAACCCAACACAGCAGTTCAAAATATTGAGCTGCTGTTTTTTTATACCTAATCCAGATGTATATTTGCACCCATCAAACAAATAACCATGGCTAAAATTCACGTAGCAAACCCAGTAGTAGAAATGGACGGAGATGAAATGACTCGTATCATTTGGGATTTTATCAAGCAACAACTTATACTCCCCTACCTAGATGTAGAGTTGCTATACTACGACCTCAGCGTTACCTCACGTGATGCAACCAACGATCAAATTACCATAGATGCTGCGGAAGCCATAAAAAAATACAGCGTGGGTATCAAATGTGCTACCATTACACCCGACGAAAACCGTGTAGAAGAATTTGATCTTAAAGAAATGTGGCGCTCGCCCAACGGGACCATTCGAAATATTGTGGGTGGGACCGTTTTTCGCGAACCCATCATCATGAGCAACGTACCCCGCTACGTTCAAGGCTGGACTCAACCCATCTGCATTGGACGTCACGCTTTTGGCGATCAATACCGTGCTACTGATGCCGTTATTAAAGGAAAAGGCAAGCTCACCATGACCTTCACTCCAGAAGACGGCAGTGAAGCCAAAACATGGGAAGTATACAATTTTCAAGAAGGGGGTGTAGCCATGAGCATGTACAACATTGATTCTTCTATCTACGGCTTTGCCCGTTCATGTATGAACCGTGCTATCAGCAAAAAATGGCCGTTATACCTGTCTACCAAAAACACCATCATGAAAGCATATGACGGTCGTTTTAAAGACATCTTCCAAGAGGTTTTTGAAAACGAGTTTATCGACCAGTTTGAAGCCTTAGGTATTACTTACGAACACCGTCTTATTGATGATATGGTGGCCGCAGCCATGAAATGGAGCGGAGGCTTTGTGTGGGCGTGTAAAAACTATGATGGAGACGTACAGTCCGATACGGTAGCCCAAGGCTTTGGTTCTCTTGGACTGATGACTTCTACCCTAGTAACACCAGACGGCAAAACGCTGGAGGCAGAAGCTGCACACGGCACCGTGACGCGTCACTACCGCCAACATCAGCAAGGGAAAGAAACTTCTACCAACCCTATTGCGTCTATTTTTGCATGGACTCGTGGATTGGCACATCGTGCTAAGCTGGACAACAACAGAGACCTGGCTGACTTTTGTGCAAAACTCGAAGAAGTTTGTATTCAAACCGTTGAAGGTGGTCAAATGACCAAAGACCTCGCCATGCTTATCCACAAAGAAGAAATGACACGTGAAGACTATTTATCTACACAAGATTTTCTTGCTGCTATCAAAGAAAATTTAGACAAGGCATTAGCTGCATAAGCTCGGTTGCGTATCTTTGAAAAAAATTGCTTTGATACGTTACATCACTACTTTATTGATGTGCATGGGACTAACAGCCTATGCACAGTCCTATACCCTTAGCGGGACCTTAACAGCTGCCGACACCCAAGAAACCCTATTGGGCGTTACTATCTATGCCGAAGGCACATCCCTAGGAACGGTCAGCAATAACTACGGGGTGTATTTCCTTACACTGCCTGCTGGAACCTATCAAATCATCTATCAAAATATTGGATTTGAAACCAAGCGCACTCAAATCAACCTAGACCAAAACCGGAAATTAGACCTAAGCCTTGCCATACAGAACGAAGAGCTAGAAGAGGTGGTGGTCACTGAAGATATTGAACGCATACGGATGCGTTCGCCTGAAATGAGCATCAATCGCTTATCCGCCAAAACCATCAAGCAAACACCCGTTGTCTTTGGTGAATCTGACGTGCTAAAAACCATACAACTGCTGCCTGGAGTAACCAGTGCTGGCGAAGGAGCCTCGGGATTTAACGTACGTGGTGGAGGAGCTGATCAAAACCTAATACTACTAGACGAGGCCACCATCTTTAACTCCTCCCACCTGTTTGGGTTTTTCTCTGTTTTTAACTCCGATGCCATCAAAGACATCCAACTCTATAAAGGAGGAATACCCGCCGCCTACGGTGGAAGGGTTTCTTCCGTGCTACGCATTGACCAAAAAGAGGGTGCCAAAGACCGCTTGCGGTTTAATGGGGGTATAGGAGCCGTATCAAGTCGTGGTTTACTTGAAGGGCCGTTAGGAAAAGGTTCTTTTCTTCTCGCTGGAAGAGGTACTTACGCCCACCTTTTTCTAAAAGCATTTGACCAGCCCAACACGGCCTATTTTTATGACTTAAATACTAAAATAACCTTGCCAATAGATGAAAAAAATCGGCTGCTGCTTTCGGGCTACTTTGGTCGTGATGTGGTTGCCTTTGATAACACATTTAAAAACACCTATGGCAATACGGTAGTAAACCTGCGTTGGAATCGAATCTTATCGCCTAAAGTATTTGGAAACCTTTCGCTAATATACAGCGACTACTACTACGGGCTCGCACTAGACTTTGTTGGCTTTGACTGGGATTCGGGAATTCAGAATTTTAATGTTAAATACGATTTAAGCTATAATATTTCGGAAAAAATTACCTTGGAAACAGGAGTACAAGGCACTTATTATAGTTTTAATCCCGGCTACATACAACCCTTAACCGCCACTTCCGGCTTTAATACCGAGCAGTTGCAAAACAAGTTTGCTGTTGAAGCATCAATATACTTAAGTGCCAAACACGACATCTCACCCAAACTTGCGCTACACTACGGCCTGCGCATAAATCAGTTCAATCGCTTGGCACAATCTGGTTTATTGGAATATGTTAATGCCCAACCTCTCGCCTACAACCCTGCCTTGGGCATCTATCAACAAGGTACTGCTCTGGGTTATTTTAACAAAGCAGAGAGCAAGCAACATTATAAAAATATAGAACCCCGCTTTACCCTTGTCTTTCGTCAAGAGCGAAGCGCATGGAAGGCGAGTTATCAGCGCGTAAACCAATATTTACATCTGATATCCAACACCACCTCACCTACCCCCTTAGATGTATGGACACCTAGTGGGCGTTACCTCAAGCCCCAACAGTCCGACCAATGGGCATTGGGATATGTGACAGAAAGAGAAAGTGGCCATTCAATTGAAGCGGAAGTTTTCTATAAACATACAGCTAATAGGTATGACTATATAGACGGTGCAGAACTGGTTGCAAATGAAGCTATAGAGCAGATATTACTACCGGGCACCGCAAGAGCCTACGGACTTGAACTCTTATTTAGAAAAACACAGGGAAAAGTGACAGGATTGGCAGGGTATACCTGGTCACGTGCAGAACAAAAAACACCTGGCGCAAGCGCCGACGAGCCCGGCATCAACCAAGGAGCATGGTACCGATCGGCCTATGACAAAACCCATGACCTAAGCCTGAGCTTAAGCTATAGCCACAGCAAAAAATGGAAATGGGATGCTAATGCTGTTTTACAAACAGGCCAACCCATAACCTATCCCCAAGGACAATATGAGTTTATGGGAAACCGAGTGCCGAGTTTTGGACAGCGCAACGGACAGCGGCTGCCCACCTACCACCGCATAGACATCGCTGCAACCCTGACCCCAGAAAAACAACAAGACAAAAAAATAAAAGGAAGCTGGGTGTTTGGTATCTACAATATTTACAACCGTAGAAATGCTGCTACCATTAGCTTTAAACAAGACCCCGAAACAGGAAAAAACCAGGCCTATAAGCTCTCTATATTCGGTATCATTCCTTCTGTAACTTATAACATACGCTTCTGATGAAAAAAATAATTTGTGTATTGGGATTATTATTGATGGGTTGTGAGGACCCCATTAATGTGGCCTTACCCGCCGTCGAAAACAAATTAGTCATAGACGCCATGCTTTGGCGCAACCTCGGGCAAACTCCAGGAACATTGGAAGTAATTTTATCGCGAACAGCCGATTACTACGACGATCAAGTGCCCTATGTATCAAACGCTACGGTAACACTTCAAAAATTTGATATGATTTTTACGGCGCAAGAAGATGCACCCGGACATTACTACATTTACAATGTTGACATTGGCGAAAATGACACTTTTACACTCAGTTTAACCGTTGATACAGCCACGTATACTGCCACAGAATCACTAGTACTGTCAACGCCTCTCGATAGCGTGACACAAGGCGAAAACACCCTTATTACAGGCGATCAAGTTGAAGCCGTCGTTAGCCTTACCGATAGACCCGAACCTGGCAATTACTATCTCATGGATTTTGGTTACAACAACCTATTTGTGACAAGAGATGAGTTCTACAACGGAAATCAAATCAGCTTTTCGTTTTTTTACGATAAGTATTTTCCCAAAAACACGCCAACTCCCATTTATCTAATGGGTGTTGACAAGGATTTTTATACCTATATGCAGATATTAATTTCCCATGCTGGACGAGACGGTGGTGGTCCATTTGCAACAGCCAAGTCCAGCTTGCGTGGTAATATTCAAAATACCACGAACAGCCAAGACTATCCACTGGGTTATTTTAGGGTCGTAGAACGAGATAGTCTTATCTTTACTGCTGTAGAGGAATAAAGATGAATAAAAGAAATCTCTTTCGTGGTCTTCGCGCTATGGCATATGCCATAGTGTTGGCCTTTATGGGTCCTACCGTGTTGACATCTGCCTTTAAAAATCAAGAGCACCCCCTGTATATTCCCGTTTTGGGCGTTGCCATCCTCATGTGTGCCGCTTCAATTGCACTCGGTTTTTGGGGCATTCGCCTGATGGTTAAAGGGTTGTTTAATGAAGAATAGCGCAAATTAATGACTATCCCTCAAAAAGTTCTTGAACACTTCTACATTCCGCTTATATTTGCTGCTTCATGAGTACAACAATTGATATACGTTTGCCCGATGGGGCCATAAAGCAAATGCCCAACGGCAGTACGCCCTTTGAGGTAGCGCAATCCATAAGCGAGGGTCTTGCCCGTGCGGTAATTTCTGCATCCTATAACGGAACCACCATAGAAGCAACTACCCCACTCCAAGAAGATGGCGAACTGGTATTGTTTACTTGGAATAACGACGAAGGGAAAAAAGCTTTTTGGCATTCCAGTGCGCACCTGCTTGCGCAAGCGCTAGAACAAATATATCCAGGTATTAAACTCACCATAGGTCCAGCTATTGACAGTGGTTTCTATTACGATATAGACCCAGGCGAACACAGCATATCCGAAAAAGACTT